>CATMVR010000138.1 GCA_950075905.1 uncultured Persicitalea sp.
GGGCATGCTTACGGCCAGCCCAGCCATTTTCTTTACCATATCGCGACGGGATGATTTCATATTCATTGGTTAAGGAGTTAGTCAGAAGAAAATTACAATTCGCGGACCCGGATGTTCCGGAACCACACCTTGTCGCCGTGATCCTGCAAGGCAATAGAGCCTTTTTCGAAAGATCCGAAGCCCTCCCAGTTCTTAAATTTACTCTTGGCCACCATGGCGTCCCACTGGGGTCCTTTGGTGGGGAAATCCACCACTTTTTTGCCATTTAGCCAGCTTTCGCCCTTGCCGTCTTTGACCACAATCCGGGCCTTGTTCCACTGGCCGGCGGGTTTTACAACTTTCAGGTCGGAGGGAGGCAGCATATCATAGAGTGAGCCGGCCTTGTGGTTGCCTTCTTTACCGGCAAACGAATCGGGGTGTCTCTCATCGTCGAGTACCTGAATCTCCGGGCCGGTAGAGTAGGGACAGCAGTACTTATCGCCTTCCTGCACGTGGTACATGATGCCACTGTTGCCTTTTTCGCTGATTTTCCATTCCAGTTCCAGCTCAAAATCACCGTACTCTTTCTCGGTCAGCAGGTCGCCGCCGCCTTTGCCAGTCAGGTGCATGGCTCCGTCTTCGATGGTCCATTTGTCAATTTCGCCGCCTTTCCATTTCTTCCAGCCTTTAAATGACTTGCCGTCAAAGAGCGTCTCCCATTTTCCTTTTTTGGCTGAGGGGGTAAAAGCCAGGGAGCCTCCCAGAATACAAAGGGCCAAAGCAGCCCCAAGGTACAATTTTGCAGATTTCATACGGGTTACGAATGTGATTTTAAAATTTTGAAAAGAAACGAAGCCATAGCGCGGCTATTGTTGCCCTTACCAATTCAAAGTGAATTGGATAAAGGTTTTACCCGGTAAATGTACGACAGCGGACTACTTTTTTCAAAGATTGGATGCACGTATCGCACCCGCTACCTAAAAAATCCATTTGCCCAACCGCCGTAAATATCAGAACTTGCGGGTGTACCAAACTACTTCAATCAAGATGGCTTCTATTTTTTCAAAAATCGTATCGGGGGAGATACCCTGCCATAAAATTGCTGAAACCGACGACTTCCTGGCTTTTCTGGATGTATTCCCGGTTGCGCCGGGGCACACGCTGGTGATTCCCAAGCAGGAGATAGACTATATTTTTGACCTGGACGATGAGTTATACATGGGCCTGATGAAGTTTGCCAAACAACTGGCCCCGGCCATTGAGAAAGCCGTGCCCTGCAAGCGCATCGGGGTCAGCGTCATTGGCCTCGAAGTACCCCATGCGCACGTCCACCTGATTCCGCTGAATAGCATGGCTGATATGGATTTTGGCAAGAAGCTGAAAATGTCGCCCGAGGAGCTGGAGAAGACCGCAGCAGCGATACGGGCGGGGCTGTAAATGCAGGGATTCTTTTGCCAAATTGCTTCATTTTTTGTAAATTAGGATGTTGAAAAACAAAAAAAGCAGAGAGCTGGACTTTGAAATAGACTCTCTCACGAATTCTATTCGTAACATTATTTCGGGAGATAGTTTTCAAACCGAAGTAATTAGGCTACTTGCCATCGACTTGAAAACAATTACTAAAAAAAATGGCTGGACTTTTAATTGGAAAGCTGAATCCAAAGAGAATAGAAAAGAGGTTTACAAATTGACCATTGTGAACAATCCACACATTATTCAGGGGTTAATTAGTTTTACGATCAATGGGGATCATATATATATGGACCTATTGGAATCTGCCCCATTCAACCGTGGAAAAAATAAAGTGTATGAAGGAGTAGCTGGAAATCTGGTTGCATATGCCTGCAAAGTTTCTTTCCAAAAAGGGTTTGAAGGGTATGTTTCATTTACCTCCAAAACCATACTGATTGAACACTACATAAAAACTTTAAATGCCATTCCAGTTGGCGGTCAACTTATGGTGATTAACACATTGGCTGCCAATATTTTAGTTGACAAGTACTTTAAAGATATATAAATATGGGATATATAAAAGAACCCGAAGGTGTCGACCTTGTAATTAATGGAAAACCACTGACAGATGAGCAAAAAATGGTAATCAGTGCTTTCATCAAAGCCGATAAAGCGAAAACTGTCAGAATGAAAGCTTCTAAGCGATCGGTATCAAAAACGAACAAAGCCTCGAAGGAAAAAGCATGAATCCGGCTTTTGATTTAGCAATGCTACTAAAAAAACAGGCTCCGCGAACCGCGGAGCCTGTTGCGTAAGAAAGCTTATTTGAAAACTATCAGCTCTTCGCTACCCTGATACTCAACTCCTTCAATTGCAGGTCGGCAATGGTAGAAGGCGAATCAATCATCACATCGCGGCCGGAGTTGTTTTTAGGGAAAGCAATGAAGTCGCGGATGGAATCGGCACCGCCGAAGAGCGAGCAGAGGCGGTCAAAACCGAAGGCGATACCCGCGTGGGGGGGCGCGCCAAACTCGAAGGCATTCATCAGGAAGCCAAACTGCTCCTGTGCTTCCACGGGCGTAAAGCCCAGAATTTCAAACATTTTTTGCTGCAACTCCTTCTGGAAAATCCGTACGGAGCCACCCCCTACTTCCACGCCGTTGATAACCATATCGTAGGCATTGGCGCGTACCTTGCCCAGGTTACTGCCCAGCAAAGGAATATCCTCTGGCTTGGGGCTGGTGAAGGGGTGGTGCATGGCGTACCAGCGGCCGGAGCCGGGGGTAGCCTCGTCCTCGCCGTATTCCAGCAGCGGGAAGTCTAGTACCCAAAGTACCCGATACTCATCGGCTGAGCGCAGGCCCAGGCGGGTACCCATTTCCAAACGTAGTTCGTTGAGCTGTTTGCGGGCTTTATCAGCCTCACCCGAGATGATCAGCATCAGGTCGCCGGGCTTGGCGTCGAATGCCTCGGCCCACTGTTTCAGACTGGCTTCGTCGTAAAACTTATCTACGGACGATTTCAGGGTACCATCCTCATTGTAGCGGACATAGATCAGCCCCTTGGCGCCGATTTGCGGACGTTTTACCCACTCGGTCAGCTCGTCGAGCTGCTTGCGGGTGTAGGAAGCGCAGCCTGAGGCGTTGATACCCACCACGACTTCGGCCGAGTCAAATACGCCAAAATTCTTGCCGCTGGTGAGGTCGGTATCCTCACCTTTCAACTCAACAAACTCCATCCCAAACCGGATATCGGGCTTGTCGGAGCCGTAGCGACGCATGGCGTCGGCGTAGGTCATGCGGGGTACTTCGGGAATATCAATGTTCTTTACTTTCAGAAACAGATTTCGAATCAGTCCTTCAAATGTATTGAGTACATCTTCCTGCGTCACAAATGACATCTCACAGTCGATCTGCGTAAACTCCGGCTGCCGGTCGGCGCGCAGGTCTTCGTCGCGGAAGCATTTCACAATCTGATAGTAACGGTCAAAACCTGACACCATCAGCAGCTGCTTAAAGGTCTGTGGCGACTGCGGCAGGGCGTAAAACTCGCCGGGATTCATGCGGCTGGGTACCACAAAATCACGGGCACCCTCCGGCGTAGACTTGATCAGGACGGGGGTTTCTACCTCAATAAAATTCAGATCGTCCAGATAGCTGCGCGTATGCCGGGCTACCTGATGCCGGAGTTCCAGGTTTTTACGTACGGCACCCCGGCGCAGGTCGAGGTAGCGGTACTTCATGCGCAGGTCTTCGCCGCCGTCAGTTTCGTCTTCAATCAGGAAAGGGGGAAGCTTGGCCGGATTCAGAATAGTTAGCTCACTTACCCGTACTTCTATATCACCCGTGGCGATTTTATCGTTCTTGGAAAAGCGCTCAATGACGGTTCCCGTGGCGGCAACGACAAACTCGCGGCCCAGGTTTCTGGCCTTTTCCAACAATTCTTTGCTGGCTGGATTATCTTCGAAGAGGAGTTGGGTTATCCCGTAGCGATCCCGGAGGTCAATCCAGAGCATGCCCCCTTTATCGCGTACACGCTGTACCCATCCACAAAGGGTTACTTCCTGATTAATATGTTCCGGGCGTAGCTCGCCACAGGTATGTGATCGTAACATAGGGAGAATTTAATTCTAATTTGATCGGCGTTGTTTTCAAGATGTGCGCCAAAAGTACGTATTTTTACCAAATCTACCTTGACTTAGCTACCATGAAAAACTACACCATCCCTTCGGTCTACCTATTTTTGATCACCGGCTTCATAACGTGTAGCTGCGAATTTTTTTCCCCTAATAAAGACCGGAGCGATGTATTCGAAGATGTTCCGACCCGCGTAGATTTTCCTTCGGGCCGGATCGACGAAGCCTCGGGACTGGCAGATAGCCGTACAATCAGGGGGTATCTGTGGGTACATAATGACTCGGGCAATCCCGCCGAACTATTCCTCCTCAGCCACGACGGCAAGGATCTCCGTAGTTATCCTACGCCGGGCATGGAAAACCGCGACTGGGAGGATATCTCCATAGGCCCCGGCCCGACCACTGGGGTTAGCTATGTGTATGTGGCGGATTTTGGGAATAACAACGCTAATCCAGACGTAACCACTTACACGATATACCGGGTACCCGAGTTGAGAAGTCTGAATGCCGGTTTTGAGGCCAGCACTGTGGAAACTATCAAATACCGCTATCCAGACGGTCCCCATGATGCCGAAACGCTGCTGGTAGATCCAAAAACCAAAGACATTTTTATCGTATCCAAGGACTTTACCGGGGCGTCGTTGTACCGGCTGCCGTTTCCGCAGGCTACCAACGAAGTCATCACGGCCGAGCTGGCAGGACCGGTGCCGGGAGTGGTGCTGGCAACCGGCGGCGATGTGTCCGCAGATGGCAGGGAGGTGATTGTCCGGACGTACTCCAACGTGTACTACTGGAAACGAATAGACAAGGAAACCATTGGGCAGATGCTGACCCAAAAGCCTCTGAAAACGCTGCCTTACCAACTAGAACCCCAGGGGGAAGCCGTGAGTTTCGACGCGGATATGAACGGATACTTTACTCTAAGCGAAAAGCGTCAGGGGCTTCCGGTTACCCTAAATTATTACAAAAGGAAATAACATCAGATCAGGTGATTCTTGTAGGCGAAAGCAACAGCGGCGGCGGTATTTTTGGTGCCCGTTTTTTCCAGTATACGCAGCCGGTGGCCTTCTACGGTACGGCTGCTAATGAATAGCTTGTCGCTGATTTCGGTGGTAGACAGGCCGTCGCACAGCAGTTGCAATACTTCCTGCTCCCGGTTTGAAAGTCCTACATTGGCGGAGTTGGGAAAAAAGGGTTGCTTGTTGGGCACCCGGTTCACCATTTTACGGTGCATGGCCCGGGATACAAAATCGCTGTAATAAAACCCTTCCTGAGCCACCCGACGAATGGCCTTCTCTACTTCGTCGGGGGAGGTATCTTTGAGCAGGTACCCCTGCACGCCTTTTTCGAGCATGTGGATCACAAACCGGTCTTCGTCGTACATCGATACCACGATTACTTTTACCTGCGGGTATTTTTCCAGCAGAATCTCGGTGGCCTGCATACCATCCATAACCGGCATCTGCAAGTCCATCAAAACGATGTCGGGGGCCTGTCTTGATACCTTGTCCAGGAGTTCCTGCCCATTGGCGGCCTCATGTATAAACTCAAAATCAGCAATTCCGCTGAGCATCGAAATAAATCCTTTACGAAATAGTTCGTGATCGTCGGCTATGGCGAGTTTAAGGGTACTCATACGCATGGTAGGGTTTTAAAAAAGTATGGCAATATACAGCTTCTTATTGTACACAACCAACCTGATTATCGATTCCCTGGGTTTGCCGGGGCTTTTCGGAAAGGATAGAGCGGCTCGGGTTTGTTTCGGTGGGTAGCATCCACGGGAATCTGAACTCTTGCCCTTGCCCCCCGGATACCTGGTTTTTGGTAGTTGACTTTTCCGTTGATCACGCTCAGGCGGCTTTCGATATTGCGCAGGCCCAGCCCTCCCTTTCCACTTTGCTGGGTGGTTTGGGCATCGAAGCCCTTGCCGTTGTCTGTCACCTGCAATTCGAGCTTCCCTTTGTCCAGGTGCAGATCTATTTCAATTTCGTCGCAGTTGGCGTGCTTGATGGCGTTATTGACCAACTCCTGCATGATCCGGTACAGCGCCAATTCTACTTTGGGCGATTGGCGGGGAATTTCGTTGGCATCGCACTCAAAATGGAAGGTCAGCCCCTGATTGTCCCCAAGTCGGTTGATAAACTCATCGATGGCCGCTACCAGGCCAAATTGTTCCAGGGTGGTAGGCACCAGGTCGCGGGTGATTCGCCGAACGTGAATGATGGTTTCCTCTACCAGCGACTGCGCCTTATTGAGGGTAAAATCGGTACGGGGGTCTTCTTTATTGACGGTCTTATGGAGCTGATTGAGACTTAATTTAGTAAGCGATAGCATCGTGCCTATATCATCGTGCAGATCCTGGGCAATTCGCCGCCGCTCGGCTTCCTCGGAACTGAGCGCGGTTTCGAGGAGCATGCGCTGATAATTTTTTTCAATATCGTATAATTTCTTTTCCTGTTCCAGCTTTCTTTTCTGGTAGTATACCACAAACACAATGACAAATACCGCCATCATCAGCATAGCCAATGTGGAAATAAAAACTGCCCAACGTATTTGTTCAGGATTCAGCGATGTCATAGTGCGATCGGGTAAGCCATATTCCTACGGAAAACAGGATAAGAGAGACGATTTCAAATAAGTACGGGATTTTCTCCATAAAGCCCAGCTTCAGATCGTTCTCCCAACGATTTATGTAGTACATAAACGGGGCGTAGAAAACATTTGTCGAATAAAAGATCAGCACCCCGGCGCATACCCAAAAGAAGGGGTAGCCTACGATATTGTGTATGTTCAGGTGCTTGATAAGCTCATAAAAGTAAGCCAGTACCCAAAAAATAATGAGAATACTTTCAAGTACCTGCGAATACTTCCCTGAATGGTGATTGTGCCAATCGGCCAGATTCTCGTTACTCAGGTAAATGTCCAGCAAAGATATGCACACAAAGCCCACAATAGATACCAAAACTGCCCGCTTCAATCTCTCAGACTGGTAGTAATAATAAAACATGCCGCTTGTCAGTGAATACCGAAAAAGAACGTATCCGTTCAGCAGCCAAACGTTATTGTTTCGGTGTGCGGCCAGATGAAACATCATTAGTCCAACCACAAAATCCAAAGAAAGAAAAATAAACAGCAGCCGAAAGGATTTGTCAAAATATCGATATCTGTAAACAGACAAAACCAGGGGAATAGCGATGACAAAAACCGCCAGGCTAGATAATGGATAACGCTCAAAAAAGCGGAGGTAAACCATACAACGCAGAGTCAGGGTTACTTAGGGGTTGCAATCGTGAGGACAAATAGGTCCTTCTGCCAGTGCATCCTCATCGCCAACTGGCATATCCTTCAAACCGATACGGGTACTAGTCAGGTCTTTTCCATCTTCGTTTACCGCCACGATAACAAGCCCGTCGTCAAACTTGTCTTCTTTGGTAGCCCCAAAATAAAATCGTAACCCCACGCAACCTTCTTTTTCCAATAGTTTTTGCAGTTGCTTCTTGCCGAAAAATTGCGCTTCGGTGTAGGTTTGACGATCTCTGCCTTCCTTTTTCTTTTTTTCGTGAAAGCGGTTAGTATGCTCATTTGCCACAGAGGCGGTAATAAAATTGCCTTCTTCTCCGGTATATTTCAGAGGTTTCATAGGTAAGAGGTTAAATGGTTTTTAATGACAATTGCCTGATTGAATAGTTTGTAAGCTTGCATGGCAGGACAAGTTACACGTATTGAGCTATTCTAGCAAACCGCTGGTTAATTTAAACCAAGAATTCAGTAGCAAATGTATGATAATCAGTATTTTGAATTGTTTCCGTTGGATAAATCAAGTAAAAATACCTACCATTTTTCAGAAAACTACGTATCGAAAGGACATTCTACGGCATTTTATAAAGGGGGGATTCTGCGCTCAAATCATGCTTTATAGTGCTCTACCTTTGTAAGGCCATGAAAAAAATACAGAGAGTATCCTCATAGAAGATTAGGTTAGGTTGTACCAAAAAGCCGGGGTGGAATTCCACCCCGGCTTTTTTATTGTCTTTTCAGAAAAATCAGTTGGTGCTACGCTGCCGAACGGCTTCATATAGAATAATGGCCGTGGCCGCCGATACATTCAACGACTCCACTTGACCCATAAGCGGAATCCTGACGGTATGGTCGGAGAGTTTGAGCAGCTGCTCGGAGATACCATCCTCTTCGGAGCCCATGATGATGACCGTTGGGAGCGTAAAGTCTACCTCGTAGAGGTTTCCTTCGCCTTTTTCGGTACAGGCCACTACCTGCATACCGCTGTCGCGCAGGTAGTGAAGGGTGTCGAGAATGCTCCCTTCCCGGCTTACGGGCAGGTAGTTGAGGGCCCCGGAGGAAGTTTTCATGGCGTCAGAATTGATCTGAGCGCCCCCCTTAAACGGAACAATCAGGGCCTGACTTCCGGCGCATTCGGCCGAACGCGCTATGGCCCCGAAGTTACGCACATCGGTGATGCGGTCCAGCATCAGGAAGAGCGGGGTTTGCCCGTCTTCAAATACCTGAGTGAGCACGTTGTGAATCGGCACGTAGCGTATCGGAGATACGAAACAGATGATTCCCTGGTGATTTTTGCGCGTAATGCGTTGTAATTTCTCGATCGGTACCTTACTGACCGGGACCTGCATTTCGATGGCCAATTTCTGAATTTCCGGAAATGCCTGGTCCTTCTGAATCAACAAACGCTCTATTTCCTTCCCCGAACGTAGGGTTTCCATAACGGACTGTACCCCAAAGACCATGTCGGACTTGGGAATTGAGGGGGATTTTCTTACCGGATAGCGCCGTTTCTCCATGCTTCTACTACGGGATACCATATGGGCTGATACTCTACATAGCGTACCAGCTCGTAATGGTCGTCCACGAATTGATTGGTTCGTTTATTAAATGTAAAATTGACGTTGGTGGCGTTGGCCTTCTGGTCATACACCCACACTTCTTTGTCTTTGCTGCGCTGTACCTTGTCGGGCGGGCCCAGTATAATGAATATCATGCCTTTGTCGGTTTTCCAGCCTTCTTTGTAGCTGGTAAATAGCCGGTTGGCTTCCTCCACGCGGTTGTAGTAGTTGCGAATTACCTGGCGCGCCAGGTCGGGGTTGCCGTTCATGAGCGAGAGCCAGTATTTGTCGAGCGCCTTCTTGCTGTCGCGGGCTGCCGCAAAGTCGTTGATTTCCTGGTTGGTGCTCATATACAATAGCGGCTCCGTGAGCTGCTCAGGGCGGGTCATTTTGGGGTAGCGGTCGTTTTTAACGAGCACGCCCAGGCCGTCGCTCTGCGTGGTATCCATCTGAATGTAGTATAGCCCCTC
>CATMVR010000139.1 GCA_950075905.1 uncultured Persicitalea sp.
CCCATCAATGTACCGAAAACCATCCTTGCCATAGTACCCATCCTCTTCCAGCATAATGCGGATGGTCTTATTCCATTAGGCTAGATCACTAACTCTTCAATCCGCCTGATCAATTCATTCGCAGGTTCCAGCAAATCCAAAACATCTTCTTTTGAGTAATCTAAATAATCTTCATAATCAGCGCTTTGTCTCATGGTGAAGATACTGGAATAGAATCTTCCCATCTCAGTAGCAACGATGCCCGTCTTCACAAAATGCAGACCGAACATTTGCCTCACTCCCGCATGTGTATTTACGCTGATTTCGTGCTTAATCAGCAGGGCGATCACAGCGTAGTAGCAAGCATAATAGAGCCTATTGATCGCCGTATTCCATAGACCATTCTCTATCAGAATAGGTACTTCATCAAAAGTTTCTCTCGCGCGTCTGATTCTATATCTGGATAACTCGATTCGATCTAGCTCTTTCATAAAACCTTCCCTTCCCGACTTACATTCTCATAAAAGGGCGTTTTCCCTTTTCGGGATTCCCAGTCTTTCTTCGAAAAAACCATGGGACTTATCAGTGTGCCGGTTTCAAATTCAATATCGTAAAGCGGGTAGGTGATTCGTCTCTTATCTTTCATATCAATAGTGTCCTTTTCTAGCAGGATCAACAAATCCAGATCAGAGTTATCATGATAATCGCCCCGAGCGTAAGAGCCATACAAGATCACCGTGGCCGTAGGTTCGGTCTTTTTGATAGTAGCTTTTACTCGACGGAGTATTTCATTTGCTGCTTTCATTACATCCTTGGATAATCTTCCGATAAATTTCTACCAAGATACCAATTTTTTGAAGGGGTTCATATAAGTAAAATCAGACCGAAACCTGTCAGGTACCTCGCAAAATCTACTTTACATACTCAATCTTCCTCGGCACGGTATAAATCTCCGTCTGCCGCCCATCAATGTACCGAAAACCATCCTTGCCATAGTACCCATCCTCTTCCAGCATAATGCGGATGGTCTTATTCCATTCGTCGATTTTCACAGCAGCGTTTAGCTCAATAGAGTAGGCTGTATTGGGGAAGAGCGGGTAGTCGCCGGGGCCTTTGGTGACGCCCTGGTTGTCCCACATGCCAATGGTGGGGCCGGCGGCGTGGCCGTGCACGCCGATGGGGTGGGTGTAGATAGTGCCATTGATACCCTCTTTCTCGGACTGAGCCAGGGCATCCGCCAGAATCTGATTGCCCGTTTTGCCAGCCGTGAACTGCTCCGTCAGGATTTCCTGCAGGCGGTTGCCTTGCTGGAAGGCCTTTTTGAGGTAGTCGGGTACCTCTGTTTCGCCGGGGCGTAGCACGTAGGCAATCTGCTGCTGATCGGTGTTGAGGCGGAGGTAGGTAATGCCAAAGTCGGTATGAATCAGGTCGCCGGGCATAATCACTTGCTGGCCGGGCCGTTTGGCGAAGGTACGCAGGTGGTCAAAATTGGTGGCGTCGGCCCGCTGAATATCTACCGTCGGGTGAAACCAGGTACCCAGGCCCAGGTCCGTAACCCGCTGCCGCAGGTACCACACCACGTCGTCGGTAGTGGTCACGCCCGGTTGAATCACTTTTTCCGAAAAAGCTTCCTGAATAATCTGGTGCGAAATACGGCAGATCATGGGGTAAATGGCCATTTCCTTCTCCGTACGGGTTTCGAGCCAGGCTACGGCAAGGCGGTCGGCTGAGGTAACGCGGGTCTGAAACTGCTTGGGTAGCTTGGACATAAACTCCTGCTGCTCGGTGTAGGTAAGGCCGTCGGCGTGGGCGTAGTTTTTGGAGTAGTTGAGAGCGATCTTTTTCGGATTTTTCTGCTGAATCACCTTGATCAGCGCGTCCCACTGATCGGGGTTGGAGCTGATGTCCCACTCGCCCTTGAGCAGGGTACCCACGTCGTAGCGCGCAATGGCAAGTTTGTCAAGAGGTTTTCCCTCACCCGGATCATAAAAGACCATAATAGTACGGCGGCGCGCTGACAGCCAGGTACTGGGCAGCATGGTGCGCATCACGGGGTCTTCGTTGTACTCGCGGGAGATGATGACCCACATATCCACGCCCTCGCGCCGCATGAGTTGCGGCAGCAGGTTCTCGAAGCGGTCTTCCAGAATGGCATCCACGGTTTCGGCGCGGTCGCGCTCGGTCAGGATGGTGGGGATGGTTTGGGAGAAAGAGGTGTAAAAGAGCAAAGAAAGGCAAAAGGCCAGGAGCCCGGTAGCTGATTGTAAGCGCATTCAGTGTAGTAGTTTAGGTTTGGAGTCTAAAAATAGGGATTTGATTTGATTTATATGACTCGGTGATCCACACGTGTATAGAAAAAGTGAGTTTTCTATACACGTGTGGAAGTATATATATAGAAAACAGGCACTTTCTATATATATTTGAGGATAATCGACTACATAATTACCCCAATGCCCTTCACGCTTTCTTTTTTGCCACCAGCGATTGAGCTGGAAACTCACGCAGTACTACGGAAATCCGCGGTGGCTCATCGCTATTTGGCAGAATTGAAAGGGGTGGCTAGTGCAATTCCCAACGAATCCATCCTGATCAATACGCTGGTGCTTCAGGAGGCCAAAGACAGCTCGGCGGTCGAGAACATCATTATTACCCACGATGACTTATTCAAAGCCGGGCTTTTTGCCGACGGATCGGAAAGCCAGTCGGCCAAAGAGGTGCAACGCTACGCCAGTGCTTTGAAAAAGGGGTTTGAGTTGATCAGACAAAACAAAATACTGACTCTGCGGCATATTTTGACTATACAGGAAGAACTGGAACAAAATCAGGCAGGGTTCCGCCGTTTACTGGGCACCACACTACGCAATCAGCAGACCAGCGAAGTGGTTTACACACCTCCGCAGGATTCAGAGGAGATCATGAGACTAATGAGTAATCTGGAAGCATTCATTAACGACGATACCATGCTGGACGTTGACCCTTTGGTGAAGATGGCGATAGTACATTACCAGTTTGAAAGTATCCACCCTTTTTATGACGGCAATGGCCGAACTGGAAGGATATTGAATATCATGTACCTGATAATAAAAGACTTACTAAACTTGCCTACGCTATACCTCAGCCGGTACATTATAAAGAGCAAAGGGGAATATTATAGACGGTTGCAGGCTGTACGCGACACACAGGATTGGGAGAGTTGGGTGCTCTACATGCTGGAAGGGGTAGAGCAGACTGCCAGGGAATCCATTGTGCTGGTACAGGCGGTACGCGATCTGATGCAGCATTATAAAGAGGAGTTGAAGAGACAGCTTCCCAAACTGTATAGCCAGGATTTGCTCAATAATTTGTTTCGACATCCCTACACCAAAATTGAATTTGTGATGGATGATTTACAGGTATCACGCCTGACCGCCACCCGGTACCTCGATCTGCTGACCGAAAAGGGCCTGGTGATTAAGCAAAAGATGGGCAGGAGCAATTACTACATCAATGAGCCCCTTTTAACCCTATTTTTAAAAGCAGAGCAATACTCTTCCCCGAGTTTCTACGAGTAAAAATCTATTAGAATAGCTTCCCAAACACTGATGAATTTTTTCATGAAGAAAGGAAATTTCAATGCACTTACCCTACTGGTCTTCGGGCTGTTGATTTCGGCAACGACCCTCGCCCAATCTCCCGAAACCACCTCTTCCTGGAAGGGCTTCGAAAAAATAGAATTCCCTTTTGAAAGCACCACGGCCTGGTACGTAAAGCCCAGGCAGGCACTGCCAGGCAATCCCTGGGTGTGGCGGGCGCACTTCCCTGGCTGGCATACCGAGATGGACAGCATCCTGCTCAGCCGGGGTTTCCATGTAGCCTACATTAACACCAACGACCTCTTTGGCCATCCGAAAGCCATGCGGTTGTGGGATCAGTTTTACGACTATCTTACTACGAAGAAAGGCTTTGCCTCCAAAGTAGCGCTGGAAGGTGTAAGCCGCGGCGGACTGTACGTGTACGGCTGGGCGAAGCGAAATCCGAGTAAGGTAAGCTGTATCTACGCCGAAGCGCCCGTGTGCGACCCCAAAAGCTGGCCGGGCGGGAAAGGCAAGGGATCAGGCTCACCCAAAGACTGGCAGCGCTGGCTGGAATTATACGGGCTAACGGAAGAAACGGCGAAGGAATTTAAAGACATCCCCATGAACGATCTGGCCGGCATGGCCGCGTACAAAATTCCGGTACTGCACGTGATCAGCTCGCAAGACAAGATCGTGCCGCCCGCTGAGAACACCTTTCCGCTCATCGAAACCTACACCAAACTGGGCGGCCCGGCGACGATATACTCCATGAGCCGGGGCGAACAAACCCTGGAAGGCCACCATTTTCCTATCGAACATCCTGAGCGCTGGGCGGACTTCATTCAGCAGCATAGCTACCCGGTGCAGTCCGTGCTGGGCTGGGAGAGGTACCTTGTGCCAAACGGAGGAGTTGGTACGGCACTGTCTAAATTCCAGAATAAAAAGGAAGGTATCGTGGCCTTTCTGGGAGGATCAATCACGCATAATCCGGGCTGGCGCAACAAAACCGAGCAGTACTTGCGGGAGCGTTTTCCCGATACAAAATTCATGTTCATAGCGGCCGGGATTCCGTCGCTGGGCAGTACGCCGCATGCGTTTCGTTTTGGTCGGGATGTATTGGCGCAGGGTACCCCCGATCTGCTTTTTGTAGAAAGTGCGGTGAACGACCGGGGCAATGGGTTCAGCCGGGAAGCACAGATACGGGCGCTGGACGGAATCATGCAGCAGGCTTACGCGGCCAATCAGGCCATGAGCGTGGTACTGATGGCCTTTGCCGAACCGCACAAAAATACGGACTATGAAGCCGGTAAAGAACCTACCGAAGTGGCCGTGCACCGGCAGGTGGCCGATCACTACGGCGCGGCGTTCATTAACCTTTCGCAGGAAGTATACGACCGCATCAAGGCCGGGGAGCTTTCGTGGAAGTATGATTTCAAAGACCTGCATCCTTCGCCGTATGGACAGGAATTGTACTATCAATCCATCAGGGAGCTGCTGGAAAATACGGATCTAAAAAAGGTACCGGAGCCAAAAGGATTACCCGAACCTATGGACCCATTTTCGTACAGCAAGGCCCACTACGTAGAGTTGGAAGAAGCGGTACCTACGAAGGGCTTCATGATAGATCCCGTTTGGGAGCCGTATCCTAAGCTGGCCACTCGTCCCGGCTTTGTGAAGGTACCCATGCTGGTGGGCGAGTGGATTGGCGATTCGTTCGAACTGGAATTTACCGGGCGAGGGGTAGGTATCGCGGTAGTTTCCGGCCCGGATGCGGGTACCTTGTCGTACCGCATCGATGGTAAAAAAGCGCAGACACTCGACCTGTTTACGCAATGGAGCAAGCAACTGCACCTACCCTGGTACCTGATGCTGGACGATACCCTGAAACCGGGCAAGCATACCTTAAAAGTGACTATTGCTGACACAAAAAATCCGGCAAGCGATGGATACGCCTGCCGGATCGTGTATTTTTTGGTAAATGAATAGGGCTGTCAGCGGTCAGCTATCGGCCGTCGGCTTTTTTGCAGGCTGGTATGTGTACTACTAGTCTCGCGCAGCCAATAAAGCATCACACCACTAGCTACGTCAAAGCCGATAGCTGACCGCCGATGGCCGAAAGCCTATAACTACTTCCTCGTCTGACTGGTATACGTACTTTCAAAAATCTTATCGGCATTACCCGCCTCAAACCCATCGCGGCGGTGCTTGCGCTGAATCTGATCGGCGGGCAGGTCGGCGAACTCGGGTAGGACCCGGCGCTCGGCAAACTCCACGTACGAGCCTGAAATGGTATGCGTTTCACCATTGGCAAATTCGGCTTCTATCATTTGGGCTACCGTCGAGCTTTGTAGCAGTCCGCCATCGGGGCTTTTCTTGATCTTTCCGCCGGAGTCGTTAAGCTTAAAGCCACGCTTTTCCAGAAATTCGTTGAACTCCGCCACGGTATTGTAGCCCTCGTGCAGGTTGTGCACACTGATGGTGAAGTGGTTGAGGTAGTAGCGGTTATAGATCACCCAGGCGGCGTACTCGCTTTCTTTCAGGAGCGTCAGGTAGTCGCTGAGGGTGGGGGTACGCCAGAGGGGCTGATGCAGAAAGTTGTCTACGTCGGCGCCGTTGTCCAGGTTCAGGCTGTCGACCGGGTCGCTGGTCACTTCCTGCGTATAGCTATGAATGATGCGTTGCGCTTCTTCCGACAGATCACCCACCCGCAACTCGCTCACAAAGATGCGCGGGTAGTGCGGCTCGGGCGGACTAAACCAGAAAGCATCCAGCTTCTTGCCTTCGAACTTGTAGTAATCGCGCTTCTGGTAGCCATAGTGCAGAAATATCTTCTCGAAAGAAGCAATACCCAGATGCGGCACGCCCAGGGTGCGGAAGGCGATGTGGTCGTTTTCGATGTCTTCCGGCTTTTCAATGAGTCCTTCGGAAATCATGACATTGATGATGGCCATGACGTCGGGTACCCGCTCCTGATAGCGGCTCATGAGGCCGTGCATGACGGTGGTGAGGGCGGTGGTTTTTGGCGATGAAGTGTTCATGGGTTTAGTTTGTTTAGATGGCGACTGGGCCATGGTTCAATCTGCGATCCGTGCCACGGTTTTGAACCGTGGCACGGATGGAATACAGGGAATGATTAAAATATCAGTTTGATTATATCAGGGTCGAGAACCTGATACGATTCCCGGTAAATATCATCAAAATTAACGATCAGTACCTTTTTACTAAGCTCCTGATTACACAAAGTTCCTTTTCTCAGACCTACATAATCCCTGAAAGAAGAATAAGGCCAGTCTTCGAGTTTAGTAACAAGTCGGGCTTCCAGAGGGTTCTGATGAATGTAGTGGAAGCACGTCAGGCCGTACAGGTCTTTATCTTCCGAATCACTCAGGCATTTGAACTTCGTATTCTGAGTAAACAACGAGCCCGTACGCTTTTCCTGTTTGTTAATGCCCTGCGAATAGGAGCTTAAAAGACTGCGAAGTCCCTCGTTAAAGGCATATCGGCTAATAGGGTGATTCCCTACGATTTTTGCTGAATCTGAATTAGCATAAATCAGAAAGTGGAAGTGGTTGGGCATCAGGGCGAAAGCCAGAATGTCGCCATGAGGTAGGAGGCAATTGCGCAGCTTTTCAAGAAAATACCGGTAGTTGTCCGGCTTGAAGAAAATCTGCTGGGAATTGTTCCCACGGTTGTAGATGTGGTAGATGTTGCCTTCCTCTAAAATCATCGGGGGTATTTTAAAGAGTTTTTTATTATTTGTAACGATCCGTGCCACGGTTCAAAACCGTGGCACGGATATAACGGATATACGCCTACTTAGGACTGCCGTCTTGCCAAAAGTAACAACCTGTGGTACGGTTTAGAACCGTGCCACAGGTACCCCCTAATGCCCCGCCTTAATATAGCTCCACCCTTCCTGCTGTTTCTTCACCAGCTCGGCAATGGCTGCGGGCACAAAGGTCGCCGCCGGAATAAAGTCTTTCTCCGTCAGCTTATAGCGCCGCATGGTATTCCGGCAAACCGAAAACACCACGCCTTCCTTTTGCAGGGCCGTGATTCGATCTGCCATGACAGCCTTATCACTTCGTACCATGGTGAGGGCTTGTCCGTGCATGACGATCTGCACCTGCGTACCGGGGAGCTCGCGCCATAGGTTACGGATCTGCCGCAATATGGCAGCATGGTCGCTGGTATCGGCGCTCACCATATCAATTACCAGGCGGTATTGGTTGGTTTGGGCGTAGGTTGTTTTTCCGACCAGAAAAAAGGCCGTCAGCAAAAAGGTAAGGAAGAATGGCTTATTCATAAAAGTCAGCTTGTTTGAACGGTTATAGAAATGCTCCGAAAGTACTTGCAAGTAATACAAAGTTTTGTAACAATGGTCACAGCGAGCGGTAAACTTCATTTCCCCAGAAAAGAGTATCTTTGAACATGTAGCAAAAGATAGGAAAACACGCACCGAGCAGATCTCTGATGATATGGAATAGTTTGCTGAGGGGGTATTTATACTTAAATTTGATAAAAAAGAAAAATGATAGCGACCAAATCCGGCACACGTACGCAGAAACCGGCTGAAAAAGTACCTGACCATTTGATTTACGAAATCATAGACGGAAAGCCCATTCATTACCGGGGCTATCGGGAAGTCATGGCAGGTAAAAAAACCTTTTCAGAAATTAGGGGGTCGAGCACCTTACAGGCTTAGATTGTTACCTACCTGATTTTTCTGTTAGCTAGAAAGATAGACGAAGACCTTTACACGGTCCTTTCAAGCGAAGCCGGTATACATCTCGATAAGCGCAACAATCTGGCGGGCGATGTGCTGATTTTTGATAATGCTACTTTACCCATTGAGACCCTTGATGAACACTATGCCCGTGTGCCACCCAAAATAGTCATTGAAGTGGATGTTCTGGCTGATCCTACCGACATGAATGCTGACAGCTATATGTTTGTCAAAACTCAGAAACTGCTCGATTTTGGGGTAGAAAAGGTTATCTGGATTACCACTCCGGCCAAAAAAGTGACCGTAGCCACGGCTCAGGAAGATTGGCAAACCAGGGATTGGAACAAAGAGGTGGAAATTATGGAGAATATCGTGTTCAACATCGGCGAATATCTGGCAAAAAAAGGCTCAACCTACGCCTAATTCCCCATTCGTATAGCTACATTTCACAGGGAGTCCAAACAAGACAAACCCTGTAAGCAGCATGATACTAATTCCACAACTCTCTGGTAATAGCTCTTTTTTTAGGCCGAAAGCCGAAAGCTGACCGCCGAAAGCTACTATTTCTCCAAAACCTTTCGAACTTTGGCTTCCAAATAGCTACCTGGAAACTATACCCCTATTTGAATTTTGAAACTCTGGCAAAAAGAAAATACCATCACGTCCGAAAAAATTGAACGCTTCACCGTGGGGCGTGACCGCGAACTGGATGTATACCTGGCCGAATTTGACGTGCTGGGCAACCTCGCTCACGCTACTATGCTCGAAACCATCGGCCTCCTGACGGCCGACGAACTGGCTGATCTGAAAACAGAACTGAAAGCTATTTACGAGCAGATTCAGGGCGGCGAATTTGTGATTGAAGAAGGCGTGGAAGACGTACACTCGCAGGTAGAACTGATGCTGACGCGTAAGCTGGGCGACACCGGCAAGAAAATTCATAGCGGCCGCTCGCGCAACGATCAGGTACTGGTAGACCTGAAACTCTACGTCCGCAACCGCCTGACCCAGGTAGTACAGGCTACCGAAAAGCTGTTCAACGTACTGAACGCCCGCGCTGAGCAGCACAAAGACGACCTGCTGCCGGGCTACACCCACTTGCAGATAGCCAT
>CATMVR010000140.1 GCA_950075905.1 uncultured Persicitalea sp.
CTACAAGCCCGAAGACGAAGTGACCGACATGCAGCACCTGGGAGCCGAAATCACGAAGGGCTTTCGGGAGTTTTGTAAAGAGTACGGCCGGGAGCTGCAACTGTGGTTTGAACCGGGCAAGTACCTGGTGAGCGAGTGCGGCTACCTGCTGGTACAGGCTACGGTGATCAAGGAAGACCCCGCCCGTAATTTTGTGCACGTCGATTCGGGCCTGAATCACCTGATTCGCCCCATGATGTACGGCTCCTACCACCACATTCTGAACATCTCCAACCCCGAAGGACCGCAGAAAACCTACAATGTAGTAGGCTATATCTGCGAAACGGACACCTTTGCCACCGACCGGACGCTGCCCGAGGTACGTCCCGGCGATGTGCTGGCTTTCCTCAATGCGGGTGCCTACGGCTTTACGATGAGCTCGCACTACAACGCCCGGGTACGCCCCGCCGAAGTACTGATCGATGGCGGCGAGGCCCGGCTGGTACGCCGCCGCGAAACCCTCAACGACCTGCTGCGTACGCAACTGGATCTGGAAGCCTAGGCATGCTACCCATACTGTATCAGGATGAGCACCTGGTGGCCATCAACAAGCCCCACGGCCTGTTGGTGCACCGCTCTCCCATTGCCAGCGACGCCTCAGAGTTTGCGGTTCAGCTCCTGCGCAACCAGCTCGGGCAGCGCGTGTACCCCGTACACCGCCTCGACCGCAAAACCAGTGGTTTGCTGCTTTTTGCGCTGGATGAAGCTACCAACGCCTCCGTGCAGGGGCTTTTTGCTACGGGACAAGTACACAAAGAGTACCTGGCCATTGTGCGGGGCTACACGGAGGATATTTTCGAAATAGACTACCCCCTGCAACGGGAGGAAGGCCCCCGGGGGCAGGGTACGCTGCAGGAGGCTTTTACCCGTGGAAAAACCCTGGGTCGAACGGAGCTTCCTATCCCTTTTGGCAGGCACGCCAGCTCGCGTTACTCACTCGTAGAGCTTGCCCCCACCACGGGCCGGATGCATCAGCTTCGCAAGCACATGGCGCATATCTTTCACCCCATCATCGGCGACCGCCCCCACGGTTGTAACAAGCAGAACCGCTTTTTCAAAGAGCAGTTTGGCCTGACCAGCATGCTGTTGCATGCCCGGTTGTTGACTTTTACACATCCGGTTCAAGAGAGAGAGGTAAGCCTCACGGCCCCCCTCTCGGCTGAATTTGAACAGATGAAGCGTGAACTGGGTTTTGAGTAAAAAAACACCTTGCGAATATGATTTCTATTGACGAATTTGGGGAAAGAGTTCTAAGTAAAGCAAGATATTATGGCAACTAATAATAAAATTGATGCAATTCCACATTTAAAGAGTGGGCAAATCACCAGCTATTCACCGGCTGACATAAAGCGATGGGGAGTTCAGCATTTTCTTGATGAAGTTTGTGAAAAAGACCCCATATCCATCCCTGATTTAGGGTTTTCGGATGAAGAAAATCAACGAATGGATCAACTATTGGAAGAAGAAAAAAAATCATCCAGCAATGATCTTTGATACCAATATCATCATTGAACATATAGCCTGGGAAAAGTCTAAGCTGATCCCAGGCTATTAGTCAATCACTTTCTTCTCAATACAGCACCCAGGTATCCTTACCGCCGCCGCCCTGTGAGGAATTCACCACGAGCGATCCTTTACGCAGCGCCACCCGGGTCAACCCGCCCGGAATCACGTGCACATCTTCTCCGTACAGAATATAAGGCCGCAGGTCTACGTGACGCCCTTCGGCGTGATCTTCTATCATGCACGGTACCCGCGAAAGCGAAATGGTGGGCTGGGCAATGTAATTACGGGGATTTTCAATAATTTTCTGCCGAAATAATTCGTGCTCCTCGGCCGTTGCTTTGGGTCCGATAAGCATGCCGTAACCGCCGGCTTCGTTGGCCTCCTTCACCACCAGCTGCTCAATATTGGCCAGTACGTAGTCCATATCCTCCTGCTCGCGGCAGATGTAGGTCTTCACATTGGGGATGATGGCCTCCTCGTCCAGGTAGTACTTAATGATCCGGGGCACGTAGGCGTAGATCACCTTGTCGTCGGCCACACCCGTGCCAGGGGCATTGGCCAGCGCTACTTTTCCGTTTTTGAATACCTCAAAAATCCCCGGCACGCCCAGCACCGAATCCGGGTTAAACACTTCGGGGTCCAGAAACGTATCGTCGAGCCGCCGGTAGATCACATCCACAATCTCAAACCCTTTGGTGGTACGCATTTTCACATAGCCGTCAGAGACCACCAGATCGCGGGTATCTACCAGTTCTACGCCCATTTGCTGCGCCAGGTACGAATGCTCAAAGTAGGCCGAATTGTAAATACCCGGCGTCAGTACAGCCACCGTGGGGTTGGGGCGGTCGCTGAGGTACTGCAGCATCTGCAGCAGGCGCGTGGCGTAGTCAGATACGGGCCGGACGCCGGTGCGAGCCAGTACATCAGGAAATATCTGTTTTGAAAGCTCGCGATTTTCCAGCATGTACGATACCCCCGACGGACAGCGCAGGTTATCTTCCAGCACCATAAACGTGCCGTCTTCCCCCCTGATGAGGTCGGTACCCGTAATGTGGCACCAGATGCCCTTAGGCGGCGTAATACCCATGCAGGCTTTCAGAAAGCACTTGCTGGATTCGATCAGATCGCGGGGCACCACGTTATCGTTCAGGATATTCTGCTCGTTGTAGACATCATTGATGAACATATTCAGCGCTTTGATACGCTGCTTCAGCCCCTTTTCCAATAGCTCCCAGTCCGGTCCCGGCAAAACCCGGGGAATGATATCGATAGGCATGGTACGCTCGGTGCCCTCGCCTTCGGAGTACACATTGAAGGTAATTCCCATCGAAAGCATGGACCGCTCGGCGGCCTGCTGCCGGCTGAGTAGTTCCTGCGGGCTTAGTTCTTCAAACTTGTTTCTAAGGTGCTCATATCCCGTCCTGATCTGCCCTTCCAGGCTGAACATTTCGTCATAAAAATTCTCAGAGTTGTAATTGGCAAAGGAAAAATTCATAGAGCACAAAATATGGTTTGGTAATTCACGCTGATTCACCAAACAATTTATAGAAAGGGATTGGTTTTGCCAAACAATTAAGTAGCTTATTAAAAGTAATGTGGTAATTTCAGGAAAAAACGATGCGCTTTATCGAGTTGACCAGTGAGGAGCAACAACACCTGACGCTTCTTTATAAGACTAGTGATGATCACCGGGAGCGCCAGCGTGCCCACGCCCTGCTGCTGAGTGCCCGCCGGTACAGCATCAGCGACCTGGCCGAGCTGTTTGACCTGGACCGCGACACGATCAGCCGCTGGATGAACCGCTGGCAGGAGTGGCTGGCCGATACGCAAAAGGCCCCTGACTTGCGTGACCAGCGCCGGTCGGGGCGCCCCGCTGTGCTGTCTGCCGACCAAAAAAAAGCGTGATCGAATGGGTTAAAACCGGTACCTACCGCACCCAGCAGGTCGCCGAACGCATTCATCAAAGCTGGGGCAAATTTGTAAAATTGGGCAGCTTGCGCCGGTTGTTCAAGGTCAACAAGCTCATTTACAAACGCATCCGTAAAAGTTGCCGGCATCTGCGGGATCCGGTTGCCTACGAGTTCTTCCGGACGGAGGTTCAGGCCCTGAGAGCCTGGGCGGCCAGTGGCGAAATTGATCTGTGCTACTGCGACGAAATGGGGGTGAGCCGGCAGGCCGTTGTTCCCTATGGCTGGCAACCGGTGGGCAAAAGTGAAGCATATGTACCAGCCACACCCAGCGGCAACCTGACCACCCTGGGGTTCCTTTACGAGGACAACCGCTTTGAGAGTTACCTACAGCAAGGGGCCATGAACTCGGCCATGCTGGTCAAGTGCATGGATGACTTTGCAAGCCGGTTGGTTAAGAAGACAGTTGTGATACTGGACAATGCCTCCACCCACACAAGTGAATTGTTCCGAAGTCGGCTGGCTGTTTGGCGAAAGCAAGGTCTTCATATTCAGTATATTCCAGCATATTGCCCGGAACTGAATTTGATAGAATGCCTTTGGAAACAAATCAAGTACCACTGGCTGGATCCGTTGGATTTCTTGACCGCAGCCAGCTTGAGAGCGGCTTTGGAGGCCATTTTAACTCAGATAGGGACAAAATACCGTATTACTTTTGCCTAGCTACTTAAAAAAATGCTTTGCTATGTCCCGGCTTCGTACAACTATTTACCAGAAATGTTACTGGTATGCCCTCTGCTCGGGTAGATGGCCTACCTGGCTTACTCCCGGCGGCCCTGGAATTGGGGGAATATCTGGCTTGCTGGCCCAAGGTTTTAAAGTAGGAATTTCGCAAATCGCCTTATACTTACGACATTTGGTTTTTCTTGTGCTGGTTAGCGCCATTCTTTCGTTACACACATAACATGACTCACCGATCTTATATCCTGCTTACTCTTCTGGCAACACTCATTCCCGCAGCGGTTCGGGCGCAGCATATGCCGGGGGTAGCTATGGGAAATTATGCGGGTACTCAGGCCTTGTACCACAACCCGGCCTTCGTGGCCGACTCGCGATATAGCGTGCACGTCAACCTGGTGGGCGTACAGATGTTTGTTGCCAACAACCACGTCAAGTATAATGCCGATTACTCATTTCTGAACCTCATGACCAACACCGTACCGGACAAATACCGGAACGAAAAGGGCGGTATAATACTGCCCCTGGTCGATATGGTGCAAAAGCTGAATGGAAACCCTAAGTTTATGAACCTGGGCGTAGAGGCCCGCCTGCCCTCTGTTATGTTTTCGCTGAAAGATGGCCGCTACGGCATCGGACTTACCTCCCGGGTGCGTACCATTGCCAACCTGTCGGGCGTGACTGAGCCCCTGGCACAAGCGCTCCGCAGTCGGGCCAAAGATCAGACCATCATGAGGACTACCTTCGAAAACCAAAGGGCCGATATGCACCTCAATCTACTGGGCGACCTGGGCCTCACCCTCGGGGGCGTTGTGCTGGACGAAGATACCGAAATGCTGAAAGTAGGTGCTACCGTCAGGCGGGTGATTGGCCTGTACAACGCCTACATTCAGATTGACGACGGCTCGTTTTCCATCGAGCCCGACCCCGCCTTTATGAATCAGAAAGAATTTATCAGAGTGCCTGGCATCAACACCCGGTATGGCTACACCGATGGGGGATCTTTTCAGAATTTTCAATTTACGCCCGCCTGGCTGCTGGGCAACGCACCCGCCGGTAGTGGCTGGGGGTTCGATGTGGGGGCCGTGTACGAGTACCGCCCCGATGCCTACAAGTACGCTTACACCGAAAGAGGAGTACGCAAACTCGACCCCAGCAAAAACAAGTACCTCTACCGTATTGCCGTTTCCCTGACCGACATCGGCAGAATCAGGTATAAAAACCCCAACTACGTACGGAGTTACGAGGCTGTCGCTACGGACAAAACCTTTCGATTCAATGACTTTCAAAAGCTAAATGGCGGACAGAATTTTTTTCGGGGGGTAAATAACTCCCTGGGTGTAGATAGTACCACCACCAACGGCTCATACCGGACGGTACTCCCTACGGCCTTTCAGGCCAGCGTAGACTATCAGCTAAAACCCAACGTGTACGTCAATGCCCTGTGGGTGCAGAGCCTGCGCACGCCCGGCGCGTTTGGTGCCAAAGCCGAGTCGGTACTGGCGCTGACGCCCCGCTACGAGACCCGTTGGTACGAAGTCTCGGTACCGGTGTCGATCATGAACCGGTACCGATCGTTCAATGTAGGTCTGGCGGGCCGGGTGGGGCCGCTCTGGTTTGGGACAGATCACCTGACGGGCCTCCTCAATATTGGCAAGCCCAAGATGTTCAATCTCTACGCGGGCCTGTCTATGGGGCTCTACCGCCAACCGCCAAAGTCACCCAACCCCTGCTTTTTTGGCAACGAAGAGTCGTTTTGGCGGAGACTGTTTAGAAAAAAGTTCTGAGTTCTTAGTTCAGGGTTAAAAGTTTGTTTTGTCCTGAACTTTGAGCCCTGAACTAAGAACAAAAAACTACCCCTTGCTACTTTTCGGGCGGTTTTGCCACCGCTTACGGGGTTGCTCGCTGCTTCCACCTGCGGTCACTGCGGGCTTTGGCCGGGGAGGGCGCTGACCGCGCGATTGCTGCTGCGGAGCTTTCTTTTCCGGGTTGTTGTCCATCAACGGATAAGGGTGGTTATCAATTACCGGAATTTTCTTACCGATCAACTTTTCGATGCTTTTCAGGTCTGCCTTTTCTTCGGCATCACAAAACGAGAAGGCTGTACCATTGGCCCCGGCCCGGCCCGTACGGCCGATGCGGTGTACATACGTTTCGGCTATATTGGGAATCTCAAAATTGATCACGTATTCCAGGTCGTCTACGTCGATACCGCGGGCCGCGATATCAGTCGCTACCAATACGCGGGTAGTTTGGGCCTTGAAATTGGACAAAGCGCGTTGCCGGGCGTTTTGGGCCTTGTTGCCGTGGATCGCCTCCGCCCGGATGTCGTGCCGGGCCAGTACTTTCACTACTTTGTCGGCGCCGTGCTTGGTACGGGTAAAAACCAGGGCCGTCTTAATTTTAGGGTCTTTGAGTACTTCCAGCAGCAGGGCATTCTTGTTGCCCTTATCTACAAAATACACAAACTGATTGATGGTATCGGCGGTGGAAGAAACGGGCGTTACCTCTACCTTGGCGGGATTCTGCAAAATGGTATCGGCCAGCTTCACGATTTCGGGCGGCATGGTGGCCGAGAAAAACAGCGACTGCCGCTGACGGGGCAACACGGCCAGTAGTTTACGGATATCGTGGATAAAACCCATATCAAGCATCCGGTCGGCTTCGTCCAGCACAAATATTTCTACATCACGCAGCGAAATAAAGCCCTGGTTCATGAGGTCGAGCAAACGACCGGGCGTGGCTACCAGAATATCTACTCCCTGCTGTAATATACGCGTCTGAGGATTTTGATTCACCCCACCAAAAATAACGGTAGAGGTCAGTTTAGTATGACGCCCGTAGGCAACGAGGCTCTCGCCGATCTGGATAGCCAGTTCGCGCGTGGGGGTCACAATGAGGCTTCTGATTTTTTTCTTGCGATCAAAGGTTTTGTCTTTGCTCAGAAGTTGTAGGATGGGAATGGAAAAGGCGGCGGTTTTTCCTGTACCGGTCTGTGCGCAGCCAAGCAGGTCTTTTCCCTGTAACACCAGCGGTATGGCCTTGGATTGTATGGGTGTGGGCGTTGAATATCCTTCTTCTTTGACTGCTTTCAGAAACGGTGTTTCCAGATTTAATGATTCGAATGACATGTATTTCAGGTAAAATAAAACAGGCCCGCTGGGCAGGATTGCCCACAGGCCCGGGTGAATGAAGCCGCAAGATACGGCTAAATTGGCGAAATGTCTCAAAATGCCGGTTTTGTGAGGCCCTTGCGCCCGTATTAACACTTTCTTTACGTAGGCCAGCGGATTAAATTGCAATTTTGTGGCTAAAAACAACTTTAACCCATCAACAATGAAACGCTTTTTTATCTTTTTGTTATTAATCTTCTGCCTACCGGCGGCCTACGCGCAGCTGCAATCCGGGCCGATGGTGGGCTACTCGGATATGCAGGAGGTGATGCTATGGGTACAGACCCAAAAACCGGCCACCGTCCGGATCAACTACTGGGAAGAATCCTCGCCCAACGCCAAATTATCTACCGCCGACGTACGTACCGAATCTCTGACGGCCTACGTAGCCCGTCTGTATGCCAGCCCGCTGCAACCCGGCAAAAAGTATACATACGAGGTACTGATCGACGGCAAAAAAATCAATATCAGTTACCCGCTTCGGTTTCAGACCCAGGGCCTGTGGCAGTTTCGGGCCGACCCTCCCTCGTTCCGCTTTGCCCTTGGGAGCTGCACCTACGTGGGTGAAGAAGGCTACGACCGGCCGGGACGCCCCTACGGCGGACAATACGATATTTTCAAATCCATTCTGGACAAAAAACCTGACTTCATGCTCTGGGGCGGCGACAACGTGTACTACCGCGAGCCCGACTGGAACACCCGCTCGGGTATGCTGCACCGCTACACCCACACCCGCTCCCTGCCCGAAATGCAGCCCTTGCTGGGTGGCACCCACCACTACGCCATCTGGGACGACCACGACTATGGCCCCAACGACTCTGACCGCAGCTACTGGCTCAAGCAAACCGCCGGGGAGGTATTCCGGCTCTTCTGGGGCAACCCCAACTACATCTTCGACGGCCCCTGCACGGGTACCTTTTTCTGGAACGACGCGCAGTTTTTTCTGCTCGACGACCGCTGGTTTCGCGCGCCCAACGACCTCAAACCCGAACCCCGCGATTACTTCGGTGAAGCGCAGCTCCAATGGCTCATCGACGCTCTCGTTGGTAGTAAATCGACGTTTAAATTTATCGTGACCGGTGGGCAGGTGGTCAATGCGGCCGAAGTATTTGAAAATTACTCCACCTACGAGACAGAGCGTAGCCGCTTTCTGCAGGCCCTGGAAGCGGCGCATATCCCCGGAGTCGTTTTCCTTACCGGCGACCGCCATAGTACCGCGCTGCACATTCTGAAACGCCCCAACACCTACCCGCTCTACGACTTTACGATTTCGCCCCTGACCTCAGGCGCGGCCACTCCCCTCAAAGTTGAGTATGAGATTGGTACCATGGACACCACCACCGTGGTCAAGGAGCGCAACTTTGCTACCTTCGATATAAGCGGTCCGCTCAACGACCGGAAGCTGACGGTGGTTGTGTACGATGTGCAGGGAAAAGAATTATGGCGGCGCGAACTGCTGGCCAGGGACCTCAAATAAACCAAACCGGTCTTTTCAACGTTTATAGGTCTGGACAAACGGGCAGATGATCCGCTCTTTTTGTCTCCCTTTTTTCGCTGTGAAAAAAGGTGATTAACTAGTCTGAAAAGTATCGATACCTATGAAAAATTTGCGAATGCTCGCCCTTCTTTGTTCGTTTTTTGGCATCCTGTCCTGCACGCAGGCTCAGAAAAAATCAACGGAGGCCGACAACAAGTCCCGGCAGATTCAGAAAACCGCCGCCGAATGGAAAAAAATACTAACCGCCGAGGAGTATAATGTGCTACGCGAGGAAGGAACCGAACGCCCTTTCTCCAGTCCGCTGAATGCAAACAAAAAGAAGGGAGTTTACCACTGTGCGGGTTGCAAGACGCCCCTGTTCAGCTCCGAGCATAAGTTTGAGTCGGGTACCGGCTGGCCCAGTTTCTACAAGCCGCTGTACCCCAAGAACGTAGAGGAAGATGTAGACCGCACGCTGGGCATGGTGCGCACCGAAGTACTTTGCAACACCTGTGGCGGGCACCTGGGG
>CATMVR010000141.1 GCA_950075905.1 uncultured Persicitalea sp.
AACAGTTCAAAAAACTCGGGCCCCACCATCAGGCCCTCGGCCCGCTCTATGAACTTAGCCGACACATCGGGCGAGTTGGGGTCGGTCCCCAGCACGGTTACCTGCGGGTCGAGGGTACCGAACACTGGCACGACCTTTTCGAACTGCGGAATATCGGTTTTCAGGGCCGCCGCCACGGGCAGTGGGTTGCCGGTAGTCAGTTCGCCACTGCCATCGGGATAGGTCTGCTGACGAATCACGCGGTAAATCCGGTCGTAGTCGGTATGGAATTTATCAAAGCTCAACTCGTAGCGCACTACCATAAACAGCAGCAGCGAGGCCGCGACGCCAACACTCAGTCCCAATACATTGAGGATAGTAAAGCCCCGGTGGCGGGAGAGGTTTCGGATGGCTATTTTGAGGTAGTTGGTTAGCATTTTAGTTTTTTGGTTAAGGGTAATAAGGTCAAAGGTTATTTTTTGGGTTAAAAGGTCAAGGGTGAAAAGGTTAAAGCCGCCTTGTATGTTGCAAGGCTTTGATTTTAAATGATTTGATCATCACCCTTGACCTTTGGCCATTTGGCCGCGCAGCGGCCGCCCTTAACCCAAAAAAAGCCTTCACCTTTTAACCTAAAAATTACTCGCTTCGCAACGACTTCACCGGATTCATCAAAGCTGCTTTCATGGACTCGTAGCTGGCGGTTAAAATGGCCACAAGCAGCGTCAGTGCAATGGCCAGCAGCATGATACCTGCTCCAATCGGAATCTTGTAGGTATAGTCTTCCAGCCACGACTGCATCAGGTACCAGCCGGCGGGGGCTGCGATGAGGAAAGCAACGGTAATCAGAACCACAATTTCTTTTCCGAACAGCGCCAGAATGCTGAGCAAACTAGCCCCTAGTACCTTACGGACACCAATTTCTTTGGTTTTTTGGGTAGCCATAAACTTCACCAGTCCGTACAGACCCAGGCAGCCAATCAGGATGGCGATCAGGGAAAACAACCGGATGGTTTTCAGGAGTATTTTTTCCAGGGTGTAGCTTTCGGCAATCCGGTCGTCCAGAAAATGCTGCTCGTAGATGTCGTCCGGGAAGTACCCATTCCAAAGGGTTTCTACCTCCCGCATAGTCTGCTGCAAATTAGTAGCCGACAGTTTTATCCCACAGCTATAATGATTGTCTTTGTAGGAAAATACCGCAATGGGGTCAATGTCATTCTGAAGCGAGGTGTTATTCCAGTTTTTTAGTACCCCGTATATCGGCGCGGTGATGCCCCATACCGTCAGGTTCTTACCGATGGCTTCCGACGGAGCTTTCAATCCCAGCCGTTCTACCACCTTTTCGTTGATCAGGTACCCCCGCACGGTATCGCTGGGCGGAATGTTTTGCCCGGCTACCAGCGTAAGACCAAACGTTTCGATAAAATGGTGATCGGCATTTTTGGTATTGATCTGCCATACCTCGTCTTTCTGCCGGGTATCAAAACTGAAATTGGTATTATTGTTCGAATTGTCGGTGGGCATGAACAGGCAGAACGTAGCGTTGTCTACGCCGGGGATATTCAGAAGTCGCTGGCGGAACGTTTCCTGATTGACCTTATCCGGGGCGGGTACCGGAATCTGGACAATGCCCTTCGTTTCGTAGCCCACAGATTTGTTCAGCATGTAATCTACCTGGTTATTCACCACCAGCGTACAGATCACCAAAAGCTGAATGAGCACAAACTGGAAAACAATCAGCCCCCGACGCACCGATACGCCCCCGATCTGACGGGCCGAGATACCTCCTTTCAGCGCCGCCACCGGACGGAATCCCGCCAGAATCAGGCCCGGATACGAGCCCGCCAGCAGCACAACCACAAGCAAAAGTCCACCCAGAAATACCCAAAGTACAGGGTCGGCCCAATGTACCACAACCGGCCAGACATTGGGCTGATCGAGCCAATCGCCGATATGCGGCAGCAGCGAGCTGGCCATGGCAATGCCCAGCACCAGAGCCAACAAAGTTATGAGCGTGGTTTCGATCAAAAACTGACCAAAGACCTGCGTACGGGTACCCCCCACCGACTTCCGCACCCCCACCTCTCGGGAGCGTCCCAACGCCTGAGCCGTAGCCATATTGATAAAATTGAAGCAGGCCGTAATGATCAGTAAAAAACCAATGGCCGCCACGATCCAGATCCACTTCATGGGTACAGTGCCGTAGTATATTTCTGAGTGATGCATCTCGACGAACGGCACCAGATGGTGGCGGTACGAGCGGGCGTCCTTGCCATGGTATTTGATATTGAGCTGTTCCAGCTGCTTGTGTACCCGCTCCGGCCGGATACTGGGAGGCAATAGGGTAAAGCAGTAGGTGTTGGAGTTGACGCCCCCCCAATGATCCAAGCCCGGCCCGCCGTAGCTGTATTCCGGATGGGCTTCCAGGGTGGCAAACGATATAAAAAATTCAAACGTCAAGTCGCTGTTGGGACGGGGGTTGCTGACCACCCCTGTTACTTCCAGATTAAGCTGATTTTCGAGCCGGATGATTTTGCCGATAGGATCAGTTTTACCAAAAAACTTTTCGGCCATTCCCTCGCTCAATACAATGGTATTGGGCTTACTCAGCGCCCTTTGGGCCTCATTGATCTGCCAGGTATAGTCAAAGATGGCGAAGTACTCCGGCTGTACGTACGCGGTTTTCATCCCCTCCTCCTTGAATTTTTTCAGGAGTTTCCCGGCTCCATCCAGCGTAGCCAGCTGCACGTCATAGGCACCTATACACAAGGCGGTAGTAAGGTCGGGCAGCTCAGTGCGCATGGCTTTCCACATGGGCGGAGGTACCCCCCGCGAGTAGCTGCTGCCGTCGAACCTGAACTCCGTGGTGACCTGATAAATACGGTCGATGTTGGAGTGGAACTTATCAAAAGTAGTCTGGAAACGCACAAACCAGAACACCATCAGGGCACACGCCAGGCCCAGGGCCAGTCCGGCTACATTGAGCAGCGCGTAAACCCGATTGCGGAGCAGGTTCCGCCAGGCGATTTTGATGTAGTTGGTTAGCATGCTTATTTTTGGTCAAAGGTCAAAGGGTCAAAGGGTTAATGGTTAAAAGGCGAAAGGACTGAGGAGTTTTAGTGCCTTCGAACTTTTATCAGGTTTTGAAGCATGGAGGAAAGTTTCTTGGCTCTTTGGATCAACGCTGTACCCTTCTGCCTCTCCAAATAGCCTAATTCGGTGGCCAGGTACAGTTGTGTTCTGAGTTCGCCGCAGGAGCCTTTGGCAACAAACAGATATTGTACAAATTCTTTATCCGTTTGCCGCTCAAAGCCCTCCGCTATATTGGAAGGTACAGAAACTGATGACCGTTGAATTTGATCCTTTAATCCAAAATCGCGGCAGTCTTTCATTAAACTGTAAACTTCCAGACACAGCTTTATGCCCTCCTGCCAAACCAGCAAGTCTTCAAAAGACTGATAGTTCTTGTCTTCCATAGTAGATAGTTTTACTTGGTTAATAATTTAAGGGTCCTTATTTGGTTAAGGGTTAATAGGTTAAACGGTCAAGGGATGTTTTTGAGGAAAAGGGGTGAACTGAACTTGTGACCTCTTTAACTCATAAACCCTTCACTATTTCAATATTTACCGATTCACCTTTTGCCCCTTTAACCCTTCACCTTTTAACCTAATAAAACTACTCGCTCCGCAGCGACTCCACCGGATTCATCAGCGCCGCTTTGAGACTTTGGTAACTCACCGTAGCCAGCGCTATCAGGATAGCGGCCAGGGCTACGCCGGCAAATATCAGCATACTGATCTCGATGCGGTACGCGTACTGATTCAGCCATTGCTGCATCCCAAACCAGGCCAGCGGCATGGCGATAAGTAAGGCAATCAGTACCAGCTTGACGAAATCGCGGGATAACAAAAATACGACATTGGCCAGGCTTGCCCCCATCACTTTGCGGATACCGATTTCTTTGGTGCGCTGCTCGATCACCAGCAGGGCCATAGCAAAGAGCCCCAGGCAGGACAGTACAATGGTAATAGTGGCGGCCAGGCTGAAAATCCGCGTCAGCATCTCTTCGTTCTGATACCAGTTGTTGACGTTTTCGTCAAGAAAAGTAGCCATGAATTCGGAGGCCGGGGCCACTTCACGCCATACTTTATGCAGCTTGTCCATGGTACCATTCAGGTTGATAGGCGCTACCCGGACAAAGATATAGTTGATCGGCTCTGAGCCCGACAGGTGCATGGTGATGGGCTTTTGTTCCTGCGCTATGGAGTACAGCTGAAAGTCGGGTACCAGGCCAATCACCTGATAGCGGGTACCCGTGGTGTCGGTTTCGAAAAAAGTACCCACCGGATTTTCATTCCCGATCGCCCTGGCCATACTTTCGGTGATGACCACGCGGTTGGTGGAGTCGGTTGGATAGGCCGGATCAAACTCGCGGCCCGCCAGCAGTTTGATGTTCAGGGTCTTCAGATAGTCGTAATCTACCAGTAGCCAGTCGGTATTTACCTGCTTTTCTTTGTAAGTAAATCCGAAGATCGACCGCGACGTAACCTTATCTTTGCCTTTGCCCAGATTGACCCCCGAGCCGGTAATAGACACGATGGCCGGGTCACTGGCAAACTCATTGCGCATACGCTGCAATACCTGCCGGCCGTTGGCCCGGTTGCCCACCGGAATGCTCACTACCTGCTCTTTCTGAAAGCCCAGCGGCTGTTGCCGCAAATGACGGACCTGCTGAGTGGCAATAACCGTGCAGCAAATGAGTAGGATGGACAGGGCGAATTGCGTCACGATCAACGAATTACGGACCGCCCCCGGCTTTTCGGCCGTAATCTTCCCCTTCAACACCTCCACGGGGTTGAACCGGGCCGACTTCCAGGCCGGGTACCCCCCGGCTATCAGAGACACCAGTAGGAATATGCCTACCATCACCGCCACAAACCCTGGCTCAAACAGCGTAAACAGCGCAATGCGGGCGTCAAAAGTGGCATTGAAGGCAGGCACCAGCTGGTACGCCAGGAGGCAGCCCACCAAAAATCCCACCGTACATATCAGCAGTGATTCGCCCCAGATTTGTACAAAAAGCTGTGATTTGACAGCTCCGAGCGACTTGCGTACGCCCATTTCGCGTAGGCGGGTGAAGGACCGGGCCACACTCAGATTGATAAAATTGATGGAGGCAATGAGCAGGATAAACACGCCGATGCCCACGATAGCGTACACTACCGCGATGGGCGCGCCTTTACCTCCGGATATTTCAGTATCGAAATGCACGTTGGCCAGTTTTTGCAGACGAACCGCCAATATGTCGCCCCGCTCATCGGGAGTGGCTTGCTGCTTTTTAAGATCCTCGATGGACTGTGGAAAGTACTTGGCGGCAAAGGGTTTCAACCGGGCTTCAAGGGCTTTTGGGTCGGCATTGGAGGCCAGTTTTACATATACCGGATGCGAAAAATTATACCAGCTGTCTTTTTGACTCTGGTAGTCGGCCATGCTTTCAATCCGCACCAGGGCATCACATTTTATGGACGAATTATCGGGGATATCGTCCATGATACCACTCACGAGGTAGGTGCGCTGGTTGCCTGCATTGCCTACCTGAATTTGCTTTCCCATCGGGTCTTCCTGACCAAAGATGGCCTCCGCCATACTCTTACTCAGTACGATGCTGCTCAAATTCCCCAGAGCCGCTTCGCGGTTTCCTTTAAGCAGGGGAAACGAAAAAATCGTCAGGAAATCAGGGTCAGTTTTGGCGATCAGCTTATCAAAATACTTGTCCCGGTAGGTAACCAGGCTCGTGCGGCCGGTGAGGATGCGGGCGGCGGCCTCCACCTCCGGATACTCCTCTTTCAGGGCCGGAGCCAGCGGGATGGGCATACCACCCGAGCGGTTGGGATGTTCGGGCTCATTGTAAAAGATGTACGTTTGAAAAATGCGATCCCCGTCCTTGTGAAAGGAATCAAAGGTAAGCTGCCGGTAGGCGGTCAGAAACAGAAAGACGCAAATGCAAAAGGCTACGGACAATCCAAACACGTTGATTGCCGCGTAGCCTTTGTTTTTCCATAACGTCCGAAGGGCGATTTTGAGATAGTTTTTTATCATGGCTAATAGATACCTGGAATAGTCCGTCCAGGCTTGCCAGATGATTTGAAAAAGCTATGCCAAATAAACAATATTCTCATTATCAGTAACTTAACTATTTTACACAAAACAAAAATGTCCGCAAACGAACGTTTTACGGTCGTTTGCGGACAGGGGTTCTTTGTTCAATAATGGTTATTTTTCAAAGAGTAAGGGGGGATGCGTCAGAATTTGTATAATTTAGATGCGTCTATACATCAAAATAGGGTAGTAAACGTAACTGGTTACGTTTATACAGATATTGGTGGCGAGTGCAACAGAAGACAATAACAACAACCAAGTAATGAATCACTCTAACCACCCCTGTTTAGGTTAGCGAAAATTGACGAATAAGTCAAGTCCTCCTCTTACTTAGCCTTAGATAAGCTATCGAGTCCACAAAAAAAACTTTGTCATTTGGATGTTGACACAATATTTTTTCCGGTTTAGGGCCTTTCCTTTTCCACTCAACTGTCAGTACCTATGGGGCACTTCGCCTAATGGTCTGCTTGGCGCAATTTGTTTCGCTTCGCTTGAAAACTGCGCCAAGCAGACGGGCTGACATTGCTTGAAGGGCTGAGGCAACATTAGTTTTCAACAGTATCATTTTAGCCAAGATCCAAAAAATATTCTAAAAATTAAAAGAAAAGAATTAGAGCACTTTGCAATAAATTTATCTAAGTTTATACGCTAATTAAATTGTTTATAAATGTAAACCAACCAGAAATCTATGGAAAATACTTTTAAACAAACTTCTGAAAATATACAACAGATTATTATATCTCCTAAACAAATTTTGCGACGACTACTATGGGCAATATTTTTTTTATTTCTCGGGCATATTGCTGCATTCATTGAAGACTATATTCGACATTCCCAATCCAGAATGGCAAAAAATATTATCCGGTTGTTCGATTTTAATTTAGAAAACAATGTACCTACCTGGTTCTCTACACTCATCCTATTTTTTGCTGCCATTTTACTTCTTTTAATTTACTTGAACAAAAAAAGTAATAACGAAAATGGTTCATTTTATTGGCTCATACTGGGATTGATATTTATCTTTCTTTCCATAGATGAAAGTGTACAGATACACGAAGAAGTAGCAACTATTCTTCGACCAAGTTTAGGAAAAGATTCACCTGGGTTTTTATACTGGTCATGGGTAGTACCCTACACTATTTTCGTAATAGTAGTGGTAGTGTTCTTTACGCGGTTTGTGCTTGGATTACCCGCTAAGACAAGAACTTTATTTTTTATATCCGGTGGGATGTTTGTCTTTGGAGCTTTGGGACTGGAATTTATAGAAGGCCACTTCTATAAATTGTATGGGCTTGATCACATTTATAACAGAATATTGTATTGCATAGAAGAACTTCTTGAAATGACGGGTGTTACAATATTTGTTTACTCTTTAATGGATTATATGTCTGCTAATAAAATTAAAATATCGGTCACCGCCACAACCTAGAACTGATGTCAGGCATTCTCGCGCGGTGATGAGTTCGAAAAATACGCTCCGCGTCCTCGTGAAAGGAATTAAACGTCAGCTGCCGGTAGGCGGTCAAAAAAAGGAAGACGCAAATGCAAAAGGCTACGGACAATCCAAACACGTTGATTGCCGCGTAGCCTTTGTTTTTCCATAACGTCCGAAGGGCGATTTTGAGATAGTTTTTTATCATGGCTAATAGATACCTGGAATAGTCCGTCCAGGCTTGCCAGAAGAATTGAAAAAGCTATGCCAAAATTGGTTTTTGTCTCATTATCAGTTGATTGCATTTTTGCTGGAATACAAAAATGTCCGGTAACGGACGTTTTACGGTCGTTTGCGGACAGGGGGAGCTTTGTTCAATACTGGGTATTTTTAAGGAGCAAAGTGAGATGCGTCAGAATTTGTCAAATTTAATTGCGTCTATACATCAAAATAGGGTAGTAAACGCAACCTGTTGCGTTTATACAGATGTTATGTGCAACCTTAGCAGACCGACAAACTAACATCTAACAGACAACAATGCCGACAATAGAAATAGCATCAATCAACTCAACAGGACTTGGACTAAACCAAGCAGACTTTGACGTTGCTATAATTGAAGAAAACAAACTTGAAAGTCATCGTGGACTTTTTTACGACTTGCTTCGACAACAAAACGGTGTAATAGTTCACATTGGTAATCCCGACTACAAGGACGACAAAGAAGGCGGTTATTTCGCAGGAGCAATAGTTGACTGGGACTTTGAATCGACAGAAATATTTTTCCCAGAGTTTGACGAAAACGACCCGACAGACAATCGTGGAGCAAACCAGCAATTTAAGTTCAAGTTTTTAGAAAAGTATAAGTCTGACATTGACAAATTATTAAAAATTGCACTCGACAATTCGCCAATTAAAAAAGTATGTTTTCTGACGGACTATCAATTTGGACCTGAAGACGGCACGACAGAAATTATATTTACAATTACAGACTTTTGGACACAACACGACAACGATGGACTGAGATTAAACACAATGTATGAAATGTATGGACGATAGAAAGGCAGCACATAACAGCACATTTGCAATAGGCGGGGTTTCGTGCTCCGCAGACAGTTTAGTGGTAACCGAAAGTTTTGTGCTCCGAATAAACATTTGTGCTAAAAATCCCGCCCATTGCAAATCTGCAAAACGTTGGTGGCTACTCTATAAAACACGTTTGACAATTAAAAAAAATAGATATGAAAAAACAAAAAATTTTCTTTTTGACACTTTTTTGTGTTTTACAATCTTTCGTTTCATCATTTGCACAGACAAATGGCTGGTATAAAGCAAAAGAAATTGGAAACAAAACTTGGGTAATCAAAGAACCTGGTTTTGACGAAAATATGTACCTTATTGAAGGTAGAGATAGTTCTTTGCTAATTGATACAGGATTTGGAATGGGGAATTTGCGAGATTTCGTAAAAAAACATACTTCAAAACCTCTTATTGTAGTTAATACTCATTCTCACCCCGACCATACAGGAGGGAATTATCAGTTTCCAGTAGTACATATTGGAACAAACGACTTAGAACTTGCAAAGCCCCTCTTAGATCGTAATGTTACTAAACAGATAGTAATGCAAGCATTGGGAAGTATTCAAATTGCAGACTCTTTGAAGTTTCCAGCATCTGAAAATCCCAATACAACTTTAATACCAGTTAATGATAATAGACTTGTTGCGATGTAAATATTTTTGTAATTTTGCTCATTATGAAAATATCAATTAAAGATCTAACTACTGA
>CATMVR010000142.1 GCA_950075905.1 uncultured Persicitalea sp.
GGCATTTTGCGGGGTCCAGCCGCCGGGGACGCCGTCGGCCAGGGTAAAGGTCACTGGGCGGTCTACTATATGGTCGCAGGGAGTCAGAAAGTTTTTATCCAGCGCCGACACGTACACGAAAGGCTTGAAGGTAGAACCCGGCTGCCGGGCTCCCTGCTTTACGTGGTCGTATTTGAAGTACCGGAAATTGATACCTCCCACCCAGGCTTTCACATGACCATTTCGGGGGTCCATAGACATCATGCCCGTTCGGAGAAAATGTTTATAATACTTGATGGAATCCATAGGACTCATAGTCACCTCTTTCTCCCCGTCCCAGGAAAACACCTTCATCTTGTAGGGTGTCCGCATGATTTTCCAGGCTTCTTCCTCCCCTACTTCTTTTTTCAAGGCAATGAAACGGGGAGATACCCGAACGGCTCTTTCCAAAAATCCTTTGATTTCCTTGCCGTTCTCGTCAATCCATGGATTTCGTCCTTTCCAATGCTCAAAAAACAGTTTTTGCTGCTCTTTCATATGCTCCGTCACCGCCTCTTCGGCATATTTCTGCATGCGGGAATCAATGGTTGTGTAAATACGCAGTCCACTGGTATACAGGTCATAATCGGTGCCGTTGTCATCGTTATACTGTTGTACCCAGTTTTTTAGGTAGCCCCGCATCGACTCCCGGAAGTAGGGAGCCAGCCCAGTGTTATGACTTTCAATGGTAAATTTCAGACTCAGTGGTTTTTCCCGGTAGGCACCATACTTTTCTTCATCGAGAAACTGGTATTTCTTCATCTGATCCAGCACCGTATTACGTCGATTGAGTGCATTGGTCGGAAAGCGCAACGGGTTGTACAGTGTTGGATTCTGTAGCATTCCTACCAGCAAGGCGGCTTCGTGCACATCCAGGTTCCAGGCATCCTTATTAAAGTAGGTTTTGGCTGCTACCTTAATACCATATGTGTTGTTTCCGAAGGATACCGTATTCAGGTACATCATCAGAATTTCGCGCTTAGTGTACTTACTTTCCAGTATCACGGCCAGAATCCACTCCTTGGTTTTGGCAATGACCGTGCGTACCAATGGAATACTTCCCAACGCGCCGCGGTATTTTTCGGAGCGAGTTTCAAACAGGTTTTTGGCCACTTGCTGGGTCAGGGTACTTCCCCCACCCGAGCCGGTGTCCCCGGTCAAAACTCCTTTGGCTACCCGGAATAAACTACGCAGATCGATACCGGAGTGCTTCACAAAACGGGCATCTTCGGTAGCAATCAACGCTTCAAGCAACCGCTGCGACACCTGATCGAACTCAACGGGAGCCCGGTTTTCAAAGAAATACTTACCGATTGACTTGCCATCTTCAGAAATCAGCTCTGAGGCCAGCTCGCTTTTGGGGTTTTCGAGAGTTTTTAGATCGGGCATTGGCCCAAACAACCAAAAGAAATTGAAGCTTACAGCAATTATATACATTACGAAAAGTCCCAGAAGCAAAGCGGATGTCCGCCAGAGTCTGACAATGCTTTTTCGGTATTTACCAGCCTGCAATTCAAGCATATACTATTTATTTTTTTTATTGATTAATTAAAACTTAACTGATGGAGGCCAGCCTTTGAATACGGCTCGGCACATCGGCACAGGGCGGGGTTCCTTTCAAAACCAACCGTGCTTTTTACAAAAATACAAAATTCTGCCCGTTAACGCCGGATGGAAGCACGACCAGTCATTTCCAACATTTCCTGAACCCTTGGTAGCAGGGGGCTGTCGGCATACAGGCGTATGAATTCGTTGATGGCCTGCAGGTAGAGGTCGCGTCCCCGGGTTTTTCCGATCAGAAATATACGAAGCAGTGCAAACTTATCGGCCATCGGGCTTCCCTGGTACATGACCAGGGCGCTTTCCACCTGAGCCAGGGCTTCCTGGTAGCTACCCGTCTCGTAGAGTCGGTAGGCCGACTCATAGGCTTTGGTAGCCGAGCCTGCCGGGATCTGCCCATCGGAGTTCTTTTGAGCTATGGCGGTCTGACTTACCAATCGGGCATAGGTAGAATTGGGGAACTCCGCCATCAATTTTTCCTTCCACAACGGCCGGTTTTTGTCCTGCTCGTTCAGAGACAAATAAATAAGGTAATACAGTTCCTCGCGGTAAGCAGTTTGCGGATATTCATTGAGCAAGCGATTAAACGTAGCCACCGCTTTGGCTGGTTCTTTGAGGTCGAAACGATAAATTTTGCCCAGTCGGTACAAAGCATCTTCTTCCCGCTTTTGGGAAGATGCCAAGGCTGCCTCGCCAACAGGAATATTCCGGCGGAGCTCATCCCGGCGCAGGAGCCACTCCTCCGAACCCTTGGTTAACGTAGAAGGGCCCGTTTCCGAAGAAGTTTGAACTCCTTCTACCGTTGACTGGGCTGAATTAGTACCCGCTACTGAGTTGGCAAACGAATTATTCTCTTTACTGGACCGGCGCCAGTTATCTTCCAGAGGGCGGTTGCCCCAGATACGTCGAAACTCCACCTTGGCCTGATTCACCATGGCTGGATCGTACAGCTCCCACCGACGCTCATTCCCAGCCAGAAAGGGCGTACCCACATCGGCCGCACTCGGACGGTTGGCGTTGGCCAGTGCTTCCTGCGCTTTTTTGAGCAAACGCTGCTTTTCTTCCTCCTCCGACTCGATGATGGCATCCAGCTTCCGGTCAAGGGCCGCCGGATTCATCAGGGCCAGGGTCTGCAGGCTGTCTTCCCGATTGATAATATTCAGCTGCGTCACAAATTCATCAAGCGCTTTTTTTCTATCCGAAACAATCTTGTATTGTTCAGCCTCGCGGGGAAGAGATACCAGTGCACTATCGTAGTACGCATTAGCTACCTCATATTTTTCCAGACGATCAAAATTGATCCGGGCCAGCTCAAGATAAGTATAGGGTATCTGCCCGGTATTGGCGCCAGCCGCCTGCACTGACTTCCTGAGATACCCCAGTGCCTCAGGGTACCTGCCCTGACGTTCGGCCAGTAGCCCCATCGTATAGTAGATCCGATCTTTGAGGTCGGAGTTTTTGCGATCACGAAGCATTTTGTCGAACCCTACGCCGGTCAGATCCACTTTCGGGTTGAGGAGCACCTTGTTTTGCAAGGAGTTCATGCCGGCATAAAACGACAGGTCATACGTAGGTTGATTTCGACTCACATCCCGGTAGTGATCTGCCGCCAGTGCAAACTGCCCGATGCGGTCATAAAGCTGCCCCGCGATGTAATGAAGCCGGGCGGTGGTGTTATTTTTTTTGAGCAGTGGAAACGCCTGCTCCAGAATAGCTACAGCTGTCAGGTATTCTCCCTGCCGTTGGTGGATGGCCGCCTTGGCCAGGTAAAAGTCCCGGGTAGCCTCTTTGGAAAGCGGTTGCTGACGCAGGTATTCGGCTACATTTAGGGCGTTCGAAAAATCACCCTTCTCTGTGTAGGCCCGCATGAGCCAGATCAGGGCCATGTTTTTATCGTCCTCATCGCGGCCATTTGTAAACACGTAGCGAAGTGCTTCCACGCCATCGTCGTACTGCCCAAGATATAGCCTTGCTTTGCCAATAAGCGTATAGCTATTGTCGAGCCATTTACTGTTCTGATGCCGTTCGGCCACAATGGACGCCTTCTTGATGGCGTTTTCCAGCTGGGGCTTCACTTGCAAACCCAGGGTAGAGTCCAGGGGCATCAGAATCGGCAACAGCTGGTTGTAATTATCCTGGTAGGCCTTGCTCATGGCCCGCTCGGCTGCTTCCAGCTCCGAGCGACCAATGTAGTAGGCGTTATACTTGGCCGTGATATTGTGAAAGGCCACACTCCCCGGATTGCTGCTGTACTGAGAACACCCCACCAGGATGCCAACAAACAGGACAGCCAGGCAAGCGGGCAGAAAATATGATTGGAATCGGATTAGCACAAACGATATATTTCGTTTAAATCAGGCATGACGGTTGTATCAGTAAAACGAGGGTTTTGACAAATACGTATCGAATATAGAGCCATTTCCTTAAATTTGGAGTAAGTTGAGCAAAAAATTGATTATTCAAATTCCAACCTCCCCCCCATGGATGAGTCAAAATCAGACAAATGGAAAGAAACCAGCCGAAGAACCAACTCCTACGCCCGTTATTCGGCATTGGCCTTTCAAATGCTGGGAACCATCGTGCTGTTTACCTACGGCGGGTATAAACTCGACGAGTGGCAACAGAACAAAATACCTGTTTGGACACTTGTGCTTTCGCTCAGTTCCATCGCGGCCTCCTTATATATGTTTATACGCTCCATTACTAAAGAGTAATCTCCTTATGCCTCTTTTTATCCACAGGGGCTCAAATTGACATATTCTTGCTACCTTTGCGGCTTCAAAGACCAGGCAGTCCGTGCCGTAGCTATGCTGCAAAGTTTAATCCTCACATTCCTTCTTGGAATTGTATTTTTTTTAGCCCGGTATTTCCAGGCAGATGCCTGGTTTCATGACTACTTTGGCTATATGCTGCTGTTTTTTCTGGCTATTTCCTACCTTATTTTCCGGCTTATGGAATTTGGAATGCGAAATAAGCGCGAAAAATTCGTTGAATTCTATCTTTCAACGGTAGTTATGAGGCTTTTACTCTGTATTGTTTTTGTGGGGGTTAGCTTTTATCTGGGCATTGGTGACATCCCGGTATTCATCGGCAACTTTTTTGCACTCTATTTATTTTATACATTTTTTGAAATATACGGTTTGTATCGTAACTTGCGCCGCGATTCGTAAAGCCTAGTATTCCTTACTTTTATGTCAACATCCATCCGACGATTTTTACCTGTCCTTTTTACGGCAATTTGCCTGATAGCGAGCCCTTTGCGGTCATTCGCACAAGACCATTCGGCCGATATACCGGTCACTGAAAACGTTGACGATACGGGCGACCTGGACGAGCATCGGCTGGCTGAAACCGAAGAAGAGTTCAATATCGGCGAAATGATTATGCACCACATCGCCGACTCACACGAGTGGGAATTTGCGCACGGTGTCGTCCTACCGCTGCCCGTTATTCTTTACTCGCCCGATCGTGGCCTGGAAGTATTTATGTCTTCCAAGTTTCACAACGAGGGGCACGAGTACAACGGGTATCACCTGATTCACGGCGATACGGAGGCAATCGTCCCGGTTGACGAGTCCCGCACGGTGTATGATCTTTCCATCACTAAGAATGTGGCCTCTATGATTCTGAGTGCGATCATTTTGATGCTCATTTTTATCAGCGTAGCCAAGGCTTACCAGAATCGTCAGGGCAAAGCCCCCCGGGGATTCCAGTCGGCCATGGAGGTACTTATTTTGTTTATTCGTGATGAGGTAGTAAAGCCCAACATCGGCCCCAACTACCAGAAGTACCTGCCCTACATGCTGACGCTATTTTTCTTTATCCTGGTCAACAACCTACTGGGTCTGCTACCGGGAGCGGCCAACGTAACGGGTAACATTGCCATTACGATGACGCTGGCCGTGATTACGTTCATCATTGTGCACATCAACTCCAACAAGCACTACTGGGCCCACCTGGTAAAACCCACCGGGGTACCCATTGCGCTGCTGCCTATCATGATTCCGGTGGAAATCGTGGGCGTATTCATGAAGCCTTTCTCGCTCATGATCCGACTTTTTGCCAACATGACCGCCGGCCACATTATTCTGCTCAGCTTGTTTGGTCTGATCTTTATCTTCAAGAGCCTGGTTATTGCGCCGGTTATTTCGGCCTTTGCCCTGTTCATGAACTTCATCGAGATCATGGTAGCCTTCATTCAGGCGTTCATCTTCACGCTGCTGTCGTCGATGTACATCGGGAGCGCCATCGAAGACAACCACGAGGCCGATCATGGTCATTAATTCCCTTTGCAATCTTTTGTTTCAATTAATCTATATCTAAACAATCTCTTTTATGTTACTTCAAATCTTGCTTCAGGCTGCAGAACAAAGTGGTGCCGGACTGGCAGTATTGGGTGCCGGTATCGGCGCAGGTCTGGCCGCTATCGGTGCTGGTCTGGGTATTGGCCGTATTGGTGGTAGCGCCATGGAAGGTATCGCTCGTCAGCCAGAAGCTGCCGGTCGTATCCAAACGGCTATGCTTATCATCGCAGCTCTTATCGAGGCCGTTGCTCTTTTTGCCGCGGTAATCTGTCTGCTTATTTCTTTCAAGTTGTAATCACTTACAACCCGAACGCATGCTTTGCAAGGCGATAGGTCCTGGAAAGTGTTCAAAAAAATTGACCGTGGGAGCATTAGGCTCCCACGGATTTTTCAAAAGATTGAAAAGTCAAAATTTGCTACCGGCTTTCAGTATTTAACCGGTACAGCTACCAAGAAATTTTTACAAAATCTTCATAACTCATAATTTATAAACTCCCATGGCCCTATTAACTCCCGCCCTTGGACTAATATTCTGGATGCTGGTGGTATTTCTGCTGCTGGTATTCATTCTGCGTGCCTATGCGTGGAAACCCATCATCAACGGTTTGAACGACCGCGAGAAAGAAATTCAAAGTGCCCTTGACCTGGCCGTAGAGACCCGCGCCGAAATGGCCAAGTTACAAGCCAACAACGAGAAGCTGGTGGCCGAGGCCAACGCTGCCCGCGACCGGATCATCCGGGAAGCCAAGGAAGCCGCCGACCGCATGATTGCCGATGCCAAGGAAGCCGCCGCCACCGCCGGACAAAGAGAAATTGAAAATGCCCGTGAGACGATTCGCAACGAGCAGCAGGCCGCTATTGCCACGATGAGAAAAGAGGTTGCTACCCTCTCGCTGCAGATTGCCGAGAAAGTACTGCACCGCGAATTGAGCGACAAGGCATCGCAGGAAAAGCTTATTGCTGACCTCGCTGCTACGGCCAACCTGAACTAATTTTCTCACTTTACAAGACAAACCAACATGTCAGTAGGAACCGTAGCCTCCCGATACGCCAAGTCGCTTATTGAATTGGCCGAGGAGAAAAAAGTGGTGGAGGAAGTGTACAAAGACATGCTTCTTTTCAAACAAATTTCGGCCGAAAACCGGGGTTTGATGCTTGCACTCAAAAGTCCGGTAGTAAGACACGAAAAAAAGCTGGGAATTCTGAAAGCGATTTTTCAGGAAAGGGTACATCCCGTTTCTTACACCATCTTCAATATCATTACCAAGAAAAACCGGGAATCGATTCTGGATTCGATCGCCGAGGAATTTGTGACTTTGTACAATAGCTACAAGGGAATTCAAAAGGCTTTGATCACCACGAGTACTCCCCTTACCCCTACCCTCCGGGCCCAGTTCAACAAGATTGTGGCCGACGCTACGGGTAAGACCGTAGAGCTGGAAGAGAAGGTGAACGAGAAACTTATTGGTGGATACGTTCTTCGGGTGGGCGACCGTCAGATAGACGCCTCCCTCAAAAGCCGTCTGAACGAGCTGAAACTGGAACTGTTCAACTAAGAAAATTACTTTTTATCTGTATAATTTGAAAGACTTCGTTGCTTTGCGACGAAGTCTTTTTATTTTGTGTCCTGGTCCACTCCAACTGCAAGGGCACAGGTTTTTGCCCGTACCTGACCTCTTACCCATAGGGTTATGAATATTCTTGAAGAAACCAGAAAAGTAGATATTGTGCAGGTAGTTCGCGATCTGGGGCTTCGCATACAGGAGCACCGCAAACTGCTGTGCCCCTTCCACGAAGAGAAAACACCTTCGCTCTATCTGTATCCACAAACCAACACCTACTACTGCTTTGGTTGCGGCAGGCGCGGCGACGTGATCCATTTCTACGCGGGCTTTTGCCAGCTGGACTACAAAAAGGCTATGCACGAGCTGGCGTTTCAGTACGTGCCGGGGTACATCCGGAAGGGAGCCGCCCCGCCCCCCCGCTCTGCCCCCCGCCCCATTATACCTGCCGACCAGTTACCCGATACCAAAGAGTACATCCACAAAGCGCTGCATACGGAAATCTACGAGGCTTTTCGCGACTACTGTAACGGGCAGGTGGAAACTGACATTTCCCGAAGCGCTGCTGACTACCTGCACCAACGGGGGTTTCAGGAGTATACACTTCGTAGCTTCGGGATATTTACGATTAAAGACTACCACGCCGCCAACTACTTTCTAAGGTCCAGGTACGCCCTGGCCGACCTCCGGGAGTGTGGCCTCTACAACGAAAAGGATAATCTCGTGTTCTACAAACACGTCATCATTATTCCGTACTACCAAAAAGGTCGGATCGTGTTTTTGCAGGGCCGGATCATCGGGCCACCGGTAGACCGCACCCCCCGCTACCAGTTTCTAAGCGGGGTACCCATCCCGCTTTTCAACAGCGACATGCTGCCTAAGGTACGAACCGGCAAGGTAGTATACCTCACTGAGGGTGCCTTTGATTGCATGGCTCTGGTGCAACGGGGCATACCCGCCGTAAGTCTGGGTAGCGTCACGATGTTCAAAAAGGAATGGACGAAGCTATTCCGGCGCTTTGAAATTTGCTTCTGGTTCGACAACGATGCCGCCGGCCTGAATGCAGCCGACACCTACCGGGAGATTTTTGAGCAGGCGGGCATCAGTACCCACATCAGGACGGTAAAAGAAGGTTTTAAGGACGTCAGTGACTACTTCAATGCGCGGGACAAGGGACTATTTTAACAGTATTTTTTTTAACTCCTTGACGTTTCCAATCAAAATGAGGTTGTCACCGGGCTGTAACTCACCGTTGGGATCTACCTCCAGTTCCAGTTTTTTCACCTTCCGGGTATAGCCCAGAATGCTCTTCTCGTTCTCAACGTGCACGTAGGCTACCACTTTTAGAAACTCCGACCGCGTCAAGCCCGTATCAGATAGCTTCTGATAGTAAAAGCGCTGCGGGATACGCAGCTCCATCATGGCTGATTCTTCGCAAATCTCATAGGAGTTTTCGAGCTGAGGAATCGTAAGCCGCTTGGCTACCTTTTCGGCGGAATCCTGCTCGGGAAGTAGTAGCTCATCCACGCCCAGGGCTTCGATCACCGTCCGGTGGAGGTCATTGAACGCCCGCCCAATCAGCTTTTTGACCTTCATCTGTTTAAGCAGCGCCGTTGCCAGTACCGACGCAGAGAAATCTTCCCCGATGGACACCACGCACACGTCCATTTCTTTGAGCGGAATGGTGTTAAGATTATGAATATCGGTACAGTCCATGCACACGGTATGCGTGATCCGGTTTTTCAGAGAATCTATTTTACTCATGCTGATATCGGCACCGATTACCTCGTGCCCCATGGCG
>CATMVR010000143.1 GCA_950075905.1 uncultured Persicitalea sp.
CTCTTCTTTGTGGCAGGCCCGTTGGCCGCCCAACCGCAAAAACACGTTGTCAAGCGGTTGAAAATTACGATCCTCAGCACCATGCTTACCGGTCAGCGGGGCGTGGGAGAATGGGGTTTTTCGGCGCTGGTGGAAGCCGATTCGGTCAGGATACTATTTGATGCCGGAGCGCGCGAACAAACAGTGCTGACCAACAGCAAAGAACTCAACATCGACCTTTCGACCGTACCCACCCTCGTGCTTAGCCATAATCACGGAGACCATACGGTGGGGTGGATGCCGCTACGCCGGGCCCTGCAAGTGAGCAATCCGGCGGCCCTTGCCCACACGCACGCTGGCAAGGGGCTGTTTGATATCCGGGTTTCGGGCCAGGGTGAGGAGAATGCCAGTCGGCGCCGTGATTCCCTGCTGTACGCTCAGTCGGGCGGGGAAGTCATCGTCCACAACCGCTTTGTAGAAATTTATCCGGGCATTTACCTAACAGGCCCGGTACCCCGCCCTCACCCGGAGCGCAACTACATCCTGAACGGGAACATTGTCCGGAAGAAAGACGCGCAGGGAAACACCATCGACGACATAGTGCCGGAGGATATGTCGCTCATTATCCAAACAGAAAAAGGACTGGTGCTGCTTTCGGGTTGTGGTCACTCGGGGCTTATCAATACCATCACGCACGTCCGGAACAACCTGCAGCAGCAGCCGGTAGTAGCTGCCATCGGGGGGTTTCACCTGCTGGAAAACACCGATGAGCAGATCCGATGGACAGCAGGGCACTTAAAAAAAACCGGGCTTCGCTACTTCATGGGTGCCCACTGCACCGGCATCGAGCCGGTATACCAGATCCGGGAGTGGGTGGGGCTGGAAAGAGGCGAATCGGTGGTGGGGGTGGTGGGGGCTACCTTCGACTCTGACCGGGGTTTTAATGTAGGTAACCTGGCCAGATAGGGGGTGTTTAAACTCCGGGCGGGTAGCCTCGGATGCATTGACAGTAGCCGGAAAATAGTCGAACCAGTCGGACGTATAGCTCAGTCCGTGCCGATCGCAGATGTCGGTTGTCAAGAAATGTACCTATTCCCTGTTTTTTCCCTACCTTACCCCCGAACTCATCCTTTTTAAACATCTATCCCTATTCCTCTTGAAAAAATTACTCATAGGCATTGCCGCTTTCGTTGCCCTCCTGCTGCTGTTTTTTGGCTATACCGACCGTTCCGTTGACGATCTGAAAGAAAAATACGCCAGCTACCCCTCCTCCTTCGTGGAGATAGACGGGATGCAGGTACACTTCCGCGACGAAGGCCTGAAAAAAGATACGCTCCTGCCGCTCGTTCTGCTGCACGGTACCGGAGCAAGCTTGCATACCTTTGATGCCTGGACCAACGAGTTGAAGTTTCAGCGCCGAATCCTGCGTATGGACCTGCCCGCCTTTGGCCTCACGGGCCCCTTTCCCGATAAGGACTACTCTATCGGCCACTACGTAGATTTTGTGCATAAATTTTTGGTAGCCAACGGTATAAAACGGTGCATTCTGGGCGGAAACTCACTAGGCGGCAATATTGCCTGGCAGTTTGCCGTCAAGTACCCGCAAATGGTAGACAAGCTGATTCTGATCGACGCCGCGGGCTATCCAATGGTTTCGAAAAGCTCGCCGATTGCCTTTCGGATTGCCCGGATACCCGTGCTCAACAACCTGCTTACGTTCATTACGCCCCGTTTTATGGCCAGAGCAAGTGTGGAGAATGTCTACGCCGACGAGGCCAGGGTATCAGACGAGCTTGTGGATCGGTACTTTGAACTTACCCTGCGCGAGGGCAATCGCCGGGCGCTGGTAGATCGCATGCAGATGCCTCTGGATAGCACGGCCTACCAAAAAATCAAGACTATTCAACACCCTACCCTGATCCTGTGGGGCGAGCAGGACGAGCTGATACCGGTGGAGGCGGCGCGGCGTTTTCAGGCCGATCTGCCCAACGACACGCTGGTACTGATGAAAAATGCGGGCCATGTACCCATGGAGGAAAGCCCGAAGGAGAGCCTTCAAATTGTACAAAGCTTTTTGAATCAATAACCCGGGGATGGTATTGCCTGGTTGGGGGGCTGTGTTTATCCTTTTCATGTACCTGACCTTAGTTGGAAAAATGGAGTTGGATAAACTGAAAAAAATTGATAAAAACCAGGACATCTCTCACTAACTACCTGCCCCCCAGCCAATACATCTAGGCCCGGATTGTTCTAATGAATGCAAATACCTCCCTTGCCAATTCTCACTGAATACCAGGCACCAAAAGAATAGAGAGCAGTTGGCTTTTTGAGTGTCTGGTAATACTGAATGTAATAGTAACAGGTTACTACTGTCTGTGGGATGCAAACAAGAGGGTGCAGAGTGACAGACATTCTTTATAAATTGCAATTTTAAAACTAAATAATAAGCAGCAATTAGCGTTATTTCAGTACTTTGATCCGTCGAATTAAAAATAGCGCCTTTACTAAAATCCTATGGGGATTGATGGGACTCTACCTGCTCAACCTTAGCGTTGATCCGGTGGACACGACTCCGCATTATATCCCCGAGGATTTGTCCGTCAACGATCAGGAAAGCGTTATCGAGCTGATCGTGGAGCAGCTATTCGGATTTGAAAATGCCTTTCAGGAATTTGATGATCATGACACCCACGAGCACAGTAAAAAGGCCCCTATCAAGATCGACCTGATGACACCGTACAAAGTCGATTCGGAGCCAAAAGTATTCATTACCCTCAAAAAGAAGCTTCAATTCCCTGACCTCAGCGCTGCTGTGCTGACCGGCTTCCAGAAGCTGGATTCTCCTCCGCCAAACATCTGATTTGTTTCCCGGCCCTAGTAACTCCTACCGCTATGATCATGGTGGTAGCATTTTATTTTGCCTAAACAAATCATCTATGTACTTGAAAACATGTATTCTGCTAACCATGGCGTTGGCAGCTTCTACCTATTCGCTTGCCCAGATTACCAAATCCGAAAAAGACAGTATTTATATCCAGGAAACAGAAGGACTCAAACAGCCGGACAAGGTACTACACGCCGAGCCACTATACATTGATCTGATCCGCGATCTTGGGGCCAGAAAAGGGGAAAAAGAATGGAACGTTGGTCTGGGACTGACTGACAAGTTAAAGTTTGATTCCTACGAGGCCCTGATCGAGTACGAGTGGGCGCCCATTGACAGACTGGGGTTGGAGGTGGAGCTACCCTTTACTTTTTATTCACCTATCAACGGAACTGAAAAAAAACAGGTACCATCCAACCGGCTGAACAGTATCAAACTGGCCGCACAATGGTCATTCTTTGTGAGTGAGCAGATCGCTACCTCTATGGCAATAGGGTATATCAATGAGTTTGAGCTGTCGGATTTCCGGAGTTTTGGTAAGCCCTTCATCAAGGGGAATGTCTACAATCCTTTCCTGATAATGGCCAAACGGTGGGGCACTAATTTTCATTCGCTGATTTATACAGGACCGAGGATCGAGCAGACTTTCGGCGCTCGCAAACTCCATACAGCCTATGACATCAATACCAGTGTCCATTACATGATTCCGGGCACCCGAAACTTTATCGGAGTTGAATTTAATAAAATATCCCAGGAAGGCGATTTTGATATGACCATACGTCCACAAATGCGGCTGGGCATTGCCGACAACCTACTGATAGGTATTGTCGCGGGTATTCCGGTGAGCCGCGAGAACGAACGGCTGAGCTCATTTGTGCGGCTTATCTGGGAGCCTGCGCATAAAAGAAGTTTTAGATGAGCGAATAGGGGTATTTCTTCGGGAAAGAATTTCATGTTAACAGGAAAAGCAGTTAAAAACCATCCTCAGTGACGCTTGCTGAAAATCAAATGGTTTCTCTGTGCTATCTTTGAAGTAAGGGCCGTAGCCCTCCCTGTTGCTTTGACTACGTTACATTAAAACCATTTCTCCTTTCCATGAAACTCCCTTTTTTGATCGGGCTGCTGATGTTAACTGTCCTGACGCTAACTGCCTCCTACGCCCAGAAAGCACCCGCTACCTTTACCAACCCCCTCCATCAGTCAGACAAGATGCAGATCAACCGCCTGTCGGAGCGGGTGTACCAGCACATCTCCTACCTCAGTACCAATGACTACGGCAAGGTAGCCTGCAACGGCATGGTGGTGGTAGACGACGGCGAAGCCATTGTGCTCAATGCCCCTACCGACGACGCTGGCTCCGCCGAGCTGATCGAATGGATCAGGCAGGACCTGAAATGTACAATAATGGCGGTGCTACCGGGGCATTTTCACGCGGATGGCCTGGGCGGACTGGCGGAGTTTCACCGGCAGAATATCCCCTCCTACGCCAATCAGCGGACCATTGAACTTGCCAATGCCCAAAATCTACCCCTGCCCCAAAACGGCTTTACGGAATCGCTACGCCTAAAAGTAGGCCGCAAAACCATTCAGGCCGCCTTTGTGGGCGAGGGGCATACCCGCGACAATATCGTAGTGTACTTCCCGGCCGAAAAGGCAATGTTTGGCGGCTGTATGATCAAGGAAGTCAACGCCACCAAAGGTTTCCTGGGCGACGCCAACTTGCAGGAGTGGTCGGCCACGGTAGCCAAAGTTAAAGCCAAGTACCCGAGGGTACAGATCGTAGTACCCGGCCACGGCAAGGTAGGTGGGCAGGAACTACTGGATTATACAATTGGCTTATTTAAACCGGAGTAAAACCGTCTGACCGGAAACAGTCGATAAAAGCAGTCCTTCTACCCCATGGCATAGTTATTATGCAGGCTTACCCGTATCTGACTACTAGCCGGGACAAAGGACCAATTAGTGTAGGTACACCCTAAGCCCTTGACTAATAGGACTGTGCACTGTTTCATTTCAATTAAAACCAACACTCATGCAGAAAATTAAAAAAGTACTGGTCGCCGGGGCGAACGGAACGACGGGAAAAATCATCGTTAGTTTACTAAAAGAATCAGAGGCCTACCAGCCCATCGCCATGGTCAGAAAACAGGATCAAAAAGACGATTTCGAAAAGCAGGGGATCTCTACGGTACTCGCTGATTTGGAAAAAGACGTAAGCCACGCCGTAAAAAACGCAGATAAGGTAATTTTTGCGGCGGGATCAGGCGGTAAAAATGTAATCGGCGTGGATCAGGAAGGCGCAAAAAGTCTAACCAATGCGGCCAGGGAGGCAGGACTCGCAAAGTTTGTCATGTTGAGTTCCATGGGGGCAGACAACCCAGCTGAAAATGAAGAGCTGGAAGATTATTTGCGAGCCAAGCAAAATGCCGATGATTATCTGCGCACAAGCGGTATGCGTTATAGCATTGTGCGGCCGGGGCAATTGACAGATGAGGAGGGCACTGGCAAAATTCAACTCGATGAGAAACTAGAAACGAAGGGAAGTATATCAAGAGCAGATGTGGCTAAAACTTTGGTGGCAGCCCTGGAAGATAATGTGCGGCAAAACCAGATATTCGAAATTCTAAGTGGGGAAGTTCCGATCGAAAAGGCTGTTCGTTCGTGATAAAAATTCGGTAATTGACCACAAATCAATCTTGCCAAGGCAAGGAGGGAATTTATCCTAACAACTCGCTGATGATGCCCGCAAACATGCCGATGCCCGTTTCCAATAGCGCGTCCGGAAAATCGTAGTCATGGTGATGAAGCGCCGGGGTACCTGCGCCGGCCCCCAGGCCAAACAGCACGGAGGGGTAGCGGGCAGAGTACCAGCCAAAGTCCTCTCCGAACTTTAAGGGGGTGCGCCGCTCAATCAGTACTCGTTCCTGCCTCTCAGCTACCCGCCTGACGAGCTGGTAGCATTCCTTATCATTGACCGTAGCCGGAAAGTAGTCAAACCAATCTGATGAAAACGCCAGACGATGCCGCTGGCATATTTCGGCGGTCAGGGCGAGTAGCTTATCTTTCAACTCCTGCATGGCCTCTTCCGTCCAGGTACGGAGGGTATAGTGTACCTCCCCGGCACCGGCAGAAATTCCGTAAGCCCGCTCACCCATGTCAATGCAGACGGGAGTAAGCAGCGCAAAAGCCGGATCGGCGGTTTCAGCGCGGTTCAGCGCAGCAAACGCCTGCACCAGTTCGGCAATAGCCAGGGCAGGATTGGTGCCATGCTCAGGTTCGGAGGCGTGGGCTTGTTTTCCTTCCAGCCGGATGGCCACACTTTGCACTGTGGCCGTAAATACTCCTTCCCGTACGATGAGGCTATGCATGGGTTCTCCCGGCAGGTTGTGCAGGGCAAAGACATAGTCGGGATGGAGCGACAAAAAACGTTCGTCCCGCAGTATGGCCTGCGCCCCCTGCCCGTTTTCCTCGCCGGGTTGAAACAGCAGTACCACCCTACCCTTTTTAAACGATTGCGCTTTTAACCAAAAAATGAGCCCCGCCACGATGGCCATATGCCCATCATGCCCGCACTTGTGCGACATCCCGGGATGCACAGACCGGTAGGTGAAGTCATTTACCTCTTCAATGGGCAGGGCATCCAGCTCGCAGCGGATAACGATAGTGGGGCAGTCTTCTGAAAATGGATACACCGCCGCCACCCCATGCCCACCCAGGCCAGTTAACATCTCCGTAGGGTGATGTTCTTCAATAAATTGCCGGATGCATTGGGCCGTAGCCGCTTCGGCTCCGGAAAGCTCGGGGTGCTGGTGGAGCTGCTGGCGTAGGGAGTAGACTGATCTGGGTATCTGCATGGCGCCGGGTGTAGTTGAATTCGCAAAGAAAGCGAATGAATAGCGTAGACCGCGTGCTGCACCGTAGACAAAATAAAAAAATGGAAATAACATATCCCATAAAGGATCGAAATTAAAGGCTATGTGCTGTTGGTGATTGTATCTATTTCGTGCTTCACTGGCAGTGTCAAGGACCTTTCTCACGTCAAAGTTTACCACCCCGGCACCGCATCGAAATGAATGGTATCAAAGGCAATGTCATTGATGTGAATAGTATAGTAAGGTACCGTGTAAAAAAAGGAAGTCAACTTCAATTACCACATCTGCACATCGATTTGTCGCAGAAGGCCCCTGTCAAAGACGCATTTTCCACACATAACTTTTGCAGGGGAAGACTATTTTTGCAAAAAACTCACAGACTATGCGACAATTAAAGCTTCAGGTACAAATGACGGTAGACGGCTTCGTGGCCGGGCCCAATGGCGAAATGGACTGGATGATTTTTGACTGGGACGATACCCTCAAAAGCTATGTGAATGAGCTAACCGGGCCAATAGGGGGTATTGTGCTCGGTCGGAAACTAGCCGAAGGCTTTATTCCTCACTGGGCCGCGGTAGCTGCCAACCCGGAAAACCCAGATCACGCGGCCGGAAAGAAATTTACAGAAACACCCAAGGTGGTGTTCAGCCGTACCTTAGACCATTGTCCCTGGGAAAACACCTCGCTCGCTGGCAGGGAACTCGTCGCAGAAGTTACAGACCTGAAAAACCAGGAGGGAGGCTACTTGATGGCCTACGGAGGAGCTACCTTTGTGGCTTCGCTCATCAAACACGGGCTGATCGATGAAATCTATCTGTTTGTAAACCCTGTTGCCCTGGGCCAGGGAATGAATATTTTTGACGAACTGGATCTGCATCAGAAAATGGTATTGCAAAAAGCTACCAAGTTTGACTGCGGCATTGTGGTGCTGCAATATGAGCCGATCCGCTAGTCTGCCTGTTTTTGTTAAAAACCAGCGCAAAATCGGGTGCGGCACGGTTTTCTTCTTGCCCGGTTGCTATCAATACAGTAGGTTTACATTCATGAATGCATTCGAAACATAAAAGAACCACATGAGTCCGGTCAACCTATTTTTTCTTTTCTTTGCCACTGCCGCGGGCAGTGCTGCCGCCCAGGACCAGTACATTTTTCCCTATGGCGGCTCTCCTTCCAAACAGTTCATTCAGGAAATAATCCAGCTGACGGGCAAGGAGCGACCCAAAATCTGCTACCTGCCCACGGCCTCCGGCGATAGCGAACAAGGCATTATTCGCTGGTACGAGCTGGTACATGACCTGCCCGTGGAGCCTTCCGTGCAGAAGGTCTGGATCAGCTCCTACAACCAGCAAAAGTCCTTTGAAGAAGTACTGCTGGGCGTAGACGCCATCGTGGTAGGGGGAGGCAATACCCTCAATATGATCGCCATCTGGAAAGCTCAGGGTATCGACAAAATATTGAAAAAAGCGCTGGAAAAAGGGATTGTGCTGGCCGGGGGCAGTGCGGGGTCGCTCTGTTGGTTCGACAACGGTACTACCGACTCCCGCCCCCGCGAGCTGAGCGTGGTGGAAGGGTTGGGATTTCTTCCGTATAGCCACTGCCCGCACTACCACAGCGAGGAGTACCGCCGGCCTTTGTATTTTTCCAACATCGAGAAAGGCATCTTCCAGCCTGGCTACGCCATGGACGACAAGGCCGGTATCATTTTCAAGAATGGCAAGGTATTTAAGGTGCTGACAGTCACTGAGGACGATCATGCGTACTTTGTTTCGCTAAAAAACGGAAAAGCCGTCGAGGAAAAATTGCAAGCGACGCTGCTGAAGTAGGGAAGTGCACTCCTAGGTATTCAGCACATACCCGCCGTTGGGGTGCAGCACCTGCCCGGTAAAGTAACTTGAATCCTCACTGGCCAGGAATACGTACGAGGGCGCTACTTCCGACGGCTGCCCTACTCGACCCAGCGGCGTATTTTTACCGAAGTTCTTGACGTGCTCCGGGGTAAACGTGGCGGGGATCAGGGGTGTCCAGATGGGTCCCGGTGCTACCGCGTTTACACGAATGCCTTTCTCGGCCAAATTGCCCGACAATGAACGGGTAAACGCCACAATAGCACCCTTGGTAGAGGAGTAGTCCAGCAGCTTGGTATTGCCTTTGTAGGCCGTAACCGAAGCTGTGTTTATGATTGTATCGCCTTCTTTGAGATGATCCAGGGCGGCCTGCGCGAAGTAGAAGAATGAGAAAATATTGGTAGAAAACGTATCAGTGAGCTGTTTGGCAGATATTTCGCGGATGTCTTCCTGCGGATGCTGCTCCCCGGCATTGTTGACCAGAATATTCAACTTGCCCAATTCTTTCACCGTTTTCTTTACCGCGTCTTTGCAGAGCTTTTCTTCGCGAATATCACCCTGAATCAGCAGGCAGGTTCTTCCCTCCTGTTCTACCATCGCTTTGGTATTTTTGGCATCCTGGTTTTCATCCAGGTACACAATGGCCACGTCGGCTCCC
>CATMVR010000144.1 GCA_950075905.1 uncultured Persicitalea sp.
GTGTTCAACACACCGTCGCATCACCGGGTGCACCACGGCATGGATCCCGAGTATCTGGACAAGAACTACGCGGGGATCTTCATCCTGTGGGACAGGATCTTCGGGACTTATCAGGAAATTTTTAAAAGAGTAAGGTAGTAGCCTTGATGGACAATAGCCCTTTTGTTGGCAAACGAGGTATTGTCTACATGAAACCTATCCAGATTTTCTTCTTAGTTGGCTTGATTGGCATTTCACCGACTCAGCATAGTATTGCCCAGTCGCCTGATGTATCGCAGGTACCCGGCGTAGTTATTACCCACAGCCCGGCGGCTTCGGGGCAGTACCTGGGCTCGCCCAGTCTGGCCATTCTGCCCAACGGCGACTATGTAGCCTCCCACGACTTTTTTGGACCCAAATCCACCGAGCATACCAGTGCCGTATCCAGGATATTTGGTTCTTCGGACAAAGGAAAAACCTGGCGGCAACTGGCCGAGATCGACGGGCAGTTCTGGTCCAAACTGTTTGTGCATCAGAATACCCTCTACCTCTTCGGCACCAACCGGCACCACGGTAATACCATCATCCGCAAATCGACCGACGGCGGCAAAACCTGGACGAACCCAGTGGATGAAAACAACGGACTGCTGAAAGCGGGCGAGTACCACTGCGCGCCGGTACCCCTGGTGGTGCACAATGGCCGCTTGTGGCGGGCTATGGAAGATGCTGCCGGACCACCCAAACAGTGGGGCAAGCGGTACAGTGCGTTCATGATGAGTATTCCGCTGGACGCCGACCCCATGGTAGCCGCCAACTGGACATCCAGCAACATCCTGCGCTATGACTCGACCAACCTGGATAATCACTTCAACGGCTGGCTGGAAGGCAACGCCGTTGTGACGCGCGAGGGGAATATACTCGACATACTAAGGGTAGATGATCGAAGTACCCTGGAAGAAAAAGCCGCCTTTGTCCAGATCAGCCCGGATGGCAAAACCGCCACCTTTGACCGGAACACTGGGTTCAAACCTTTCCCCGGCGGGAGTAAGAAATTCACCATCCGCTTTGACCCGAAATCCAAGCGCTACTGGACCATCAGCAACTACATTCCCGATGAAGTGAAGGCGGTAAATCGGGGCAAGAACCCAGCTAGCCTTCGCAATACACAGGCGCTATTCAGCTCTACTGACTTGACTAACTGGAAGCTTCATCATGTACTCCTTTCGCATCCTGAACCCGTGAAGCACGGTTTTCAATACGTAGATTGGCTGTTTGACGGGAAAGATATTCTCTTTCTATCACGCACGGCCTACGACGACGGCCTGGGCGGTGCTCACAACAACCACGACGCCAATTTTATGACGTTTCACCGGGTGAAGAAATTTCGGAAGTAAGCTGGTTTGCGTTTAAAACGCGAACCGTACGAGTTGCGCGTTTTAAACGCGCGCCACGGGGGTTCGCGTCATAGACGCAAACCAGCTACCTCAAAACCCAATCCGATTCCCCTTCTTCGTAATTTTCTCCTCAGCGGCATACTCGCGCAGCTCTTCCAACTCGCGCTCAAAGCCGCCCGACAGGATCGGAAACCGGCACCAGGTGCGGGGGTCGAGACTGAGGTCGTCGAGGTGGAAGGAGGGCGCGTAGCGCTCGCGTTTCCACTGGTTGCGGCTCCATAGTCTGAAAAATCGCTCCGTCCAGGTGAGCATCTGGGTCTCAGAATACACGTCTTTAAACCGCACCCGCATGATCCGGTAGCAGTCTACGGGCGACTTTTTATCCCGGATAGCCACTTCTTCGAGCGAATCCAGAAAATCGTAGGCCATCAGGTCGGCTTCATCGGTTTGCTGCTGTTCCAGGGGCCGGAGTTCGGCGGTTGGTTGCAGGCTGTTGACCTTTTTTAGCCCCTCGATCTTGATGTAGTGATCCTTCACGTGGCAGCCCACGGTTTCGAGCCAGCGCAGCCACCCGCGCAGGTAGTGCTTATCAATGCCCGCAATGGGACTGATGCTGCCCGCCGTGTCGCCATCCATAGTGGCGTAGCCTACGGCCACCTCGCTGCGGTTGGAGGTAGAGAGCAGCAGATGATTAGTCAGGTTGGTAAGTAGCCACACCCCCGGAGCCCGCACCCGCGCCTGAATATTTTGCAGGGCAATGTCGTCGGTTTTCCAGCTTAACTCTCGTCCGATTTGCTCTTCAATGAGTCCGGTGTATGTCTCCACCAGTCCGTTGATATTAATTTCGTAAAAAGTAGCCCCGATGGACTCCGCCAGCGAACGCGCCGATTCCAGCGTATCTACCGAGCTGTTTTCGGTACCCTGGTAAATGGTATGAATCAGCTCCCGGGCAATTTCCTCCACCGTAGTGCAGTCCTGAATTTTCTGAATATGCGACAGCTTCTGCTTGAAGCGATCGAGTCCGATGCTCTCGTCGGCCAGCCGGATCATCAGCCCGCACAGGGCCACGCAAGTGCTCGAATCGGCCCCGCCCGACAGCGATACCGTAAAGCCCTGCGAGCGGCTCTTGCGGAGGTAGTCAAAAAGCCCCAGGCACACCGCCCGGGCAAATTCTTCTTCTTTCAGAGCGCCGCCGCCTTCAAAAGCTTCCAGATCGGCTACCTGCTGCGTCACCGGCTCGATGTCGGGGAAATCGAAGGTGCCTACTACCTTCCATTGCTTGTCCTTGGGGAGATCGGCGATATTCTGCACCTGGCTCAGGCGGGTGTATTCGGTGTCGATGACAGCACAGGTAATAAGAAAATCCTCGTAGCTGAACCGGTTGCTCGACACCAGAAACTCGCCGTTAGAGGCAATCATGGCGTCGCCGTCGTACACGGCCCGGCCGGCTTCGTTGCCCAGCATATTGGTGTAGATGTAGCTGCACCCGAAGGAGCGCGAGGCATCAATCACAAACCGTTCGCGGGTTATGAATTTGTGAAAAGAAAAATGGCTGGCGCTGGGATTGAGCATGATGTCCACGCCCCGCTCGTAGTGCCGGCGGCCGGGGCGGCCGGCTACCCAGGCATCCTCGCAGATCTCAAAGGCAATACGCACGCCCGATACGTCGAAGATAATATCGCCGATGGGGTAGTTCATGCGGTTAATCTGGGTGCTCTCCACAATGCCGGAAGGCCAGGCATGAAACCAGCGGGCCTCGTAGTGAATGCCGTTGTTGGCCAGGGTTTGCTTACAGTAGAAGCCCAGAATGCGCTTGTTGGCTACCAGACAGGCTACGTCGTAGAGGCGGTTGTTGTGCCGCAGCGGCAGGCCCAGCGCCACGATCATATCCTGGGTATGCTCCACAATTTCGAGCAGGCATTTCTGCGCCTGTACTTCCAGGTCGTGGGCAAAAAAGTAATCCTCACAGCCATAGCCCGTAATGCAGAACTCGGGCAGACACAGCAAACTCACCTGCTGGCGGCGGGCTTCTTCAATAGCATTGATGATATTTTTTGTATTCGACTCCCAGGCCATGGGGGTCTGGTTCAGTACTCCGGCAGCGACTTTGATCAGGGGCATAAATCAGGGTTCAATTCGTGTATTGATTATTCAGTGCTATAACAGCAAAAGAAAGGGAATTGATTCTAATTTGGAAGGTACGGGACAAAAAAGGCAGTGCCGGATGTTGCTCCTGACTACGTATCTTACACCGCAGGGTTTAGTACCCTACTTTTCCAGGTACGCCTTGTAGCTACCCAGGAAGGCTTTTCCCATGGAGGACTTGCCGAAATTCTTATAAAAGAAACCCAATACGCCGGGTGCCGACAACCCGCTGATCACCATACGGTGCTCTACCCCACCGGCATTTTTTGTAAACTCGTGCAGAAAATGGGCGTTGGTTGTTACGGCTTTGCCGGCCTGGTACTCCTCGTCGAATTCAAGTACTAATTCGTCAGCAGTATTATCAACTACAATATTGCTGCGTGTCATTTGTCCCTCGTTGGTTTTAATTACAACAAAACCCTTCCCTTGTTCCACGAGCGCAACGCTAGTTATTCCGGGCATCAGACTGACTACCCCTGTGAAGAGCATACCGGGGTTTTCAATAGAACTTTGGACCTTGGCCAGGTCACAAGTGATTTGGTTTGATCCTTCGAACCAAACGGACTTCGATGCTGCTGCCATAGTTTTAGTATCGGTTTCAGATGAACTACACCCCCCGAATAACGCAAAGCAAACGATGATGTAAGTCAAATTTCTCATGAGGGAGGGTTAATAACAGGAAACTAATAATGCCCTGTACCCCAAGGCTCCGGAGGGATCGCTGATCCTGTTATGCGGAAGTAAGCTTGATTTTTCGGATGTTTCAGTAACAAACCTTAAAGTAAAAATTTTTCCTCATAAATACAAAGAAAAATAGCCGGTGTCCGTATTCTGTCCCTACCTAAGGTTTCGCCTGGTCGTAGCGGTACTTGGCAAAGGCTGGAATCCATACAACGGCTAAACCACCTAGCCCCATTACTAATAAGAGGGTGGCTCCCTGCCAATGCAATAGCTTGAAAAGGACCGATAGCAGGGTCAGGGAGCTGAATATTGCACCGGAAAGGTATACGAGTTTTTTCATGGAGTTTGTGTTAAGGCTATTTGATCTTTAACTTACACAAAAAACCGCTGATTTAGGGGATTATTATGATGGACTATGATTTCTTAGGGTACCCAAACCCGTAACTTTCGACAACAATGCTCATTGGAAACTCAATGCAAAATCACAGTAATCACCCGAATCAGCGACAATCAGCGATCCCGAGTATTAGCCAGCCGTTTAAATTCTAAGCTCTTCGCTCCAAAGTTAATCAGCAAACCTACTTCTAAATTGTAAGCTTCGAGGTAGTTAATCCCCTGGGCCAAATGGGCATCGTCCAGGCGAGCAACGGCCTTTAATTCAACGGCTACCTCTCCGTCTACTAAAAAATCGACTCGCCGGGTACCGATGTGCGTGCCTTTGTAAAAAATAGGCATCTCTTTCTCCCGTTCAAAAACAAGTTGATTCTCTGATAACTCCAAAGCAAGGGCTCGCTGGTAAATTACCTCAGGAAATCCACTTCCCAGAATTTTATGCACATTCATACAGCAACCGATAATTTTACCGGTTAATTCAGAATGTTTGTAGGCAGAATTTATCACAAGGAGTAAAGTTTGGATCGCTGATGTTCGCTGATTCGGATGATTAATATGATTTCATATTGGGCTCAACGCGTAATGATAGCTAATGGTCAAATTTGCAAATACCACAAAAAAATCATAATGCATCCAAAGACCGCTGATTTTCGCTGATTAGCATGATTACCTTGATTTCTCAATTGACTATCGAAGAGCATTTATGTTCATATTTATCATTCCAAGAACCTTAAAAAATCATAGTCCATCAAACTAATCACCTAAATCAGCGGTTATTCTTTTTCCCCGTAAACGTCCCCGAAGCCATCGTGCCCAGCTCTACCTTGCCGCTCATGGTATCGTTTTCAATCTTCCCGTCGTACTTGATCAGATTGCCCTGTACCGAAAACTCAATGTGAAATACGTTGTCTTTGATGGTACCGGTCACGGCGCTTTCGCCGAGCTGTCCTTCGTAGGTACCGGTAAGCTTGCCCTCGGCGTTTTGGGTTAGTTTGAAGGTAGGGGTACCGCTACCTGCATCGGTTTTGACGTCCAGTGTCCAGGTGCCGGTCAGGTCGGTGGTGCTTTGGGCGAATGAGGCGAGGCTCAGGCCGGTGGTACATAGTAATACGAGCAGAAAGTAAGGGAGCTTTTTCATATAGTCTTTGGTTAAGGCTGAGGCTAAAAATAGTGAAATCATTCATACAAATACTACTTTTTATCGGCGGGTGTGCTTAAAGGCCAAGGACATTACTCTACCACCGCCTCGGCCTCGATTTCTACCAGATAATCGTCCCCGATCAGCTCGGCCCGAATCATCGTATTGGCGGGTTGAATGCTGCCGAAGCGTTCGCCGTGCGCGCGGGCCACGGCCTCCCAGTCGTGGATATTCCGAATATAAATCCGGGTGCGAACAACCTGTTCCAGATTCCCGCCCAGCGACTGAATGGCTCCTTCCAGCTTGTCAAAGATGTAGTGGGTTTGGGCGGCCGCGTCGGTACCGCCCATGGCTTTGGGGCCGTGGGTAGCCGTAGTACCCGACACCAGAATACGATTTCCCTTTCGTACCGCCCGGCTGAATCCGGCAATATCCTCCCAGATGGTCCCGCTCAGTGCCTTGGTGCGTCCGTCGGTGCCGGCTACGGTAGGATAGGGCGCGGGAAAGCCTTCCAGATGGTGACTCAGGTCGCCCGATGCGGTCAGGAAGGGAGGCTTGCGGTACTCGTCGCCGCAATCGCCGGGAATGGTTTCCAGTTGGGCAAGTATTTTCCCGATTTCGTCCTTGTCCTGCTGATCCAGCGTGAAGCTGAATAGTGTATCATTGTCGGCGATGTGAGCGGACTCGCCCAGCCGCGCTCCGATGATCACCCCGGCTACCGCGGGCTGATCGAGGATGTACTTACTGGCGATATTGGCGGTACTGGCGCTATGCTTTTGTGCCACTGTACTCAGTACCCTTAGTAAAGCCTGAAACTTCTCCCAGCCCCCGGCGGTGTCAATAAAGCGTTTATACTTCATCTGCGACCAGGTCAGGGAATCGTCAAGGGCAGGTTCCGGTTTCCCCAGCCATTTGTCCGACAAAAATCCACCCGCCACCGTGCCAAAGGCCAGAAGTTTGACATTATGCTTTAAACACAGCCCGGTCATTTTGCCCGCCGCGCGCTGATCGAGCAACGAGTAGCATACCTGATTGGAAACTACCTCAATGCCGCTGTTGACGATGATCTGTAAGTGTGCGGTATCAAAATTGGTCAGGCCCAGGTACCTGATGAGTCCTTCTTCCTTCAACTCCTGCAACCAGTACAGACAATCGACCCAGGAGGGGTGAGCGTACTGCCAGGCATGAAACTGCATGAGGTCAATTTGCTCTGACTGCATGCGGGTCAGGGCCGTTTGCACCGCTTCCCGCACCTGCTGTTTGGTGATTTGGCCCGGAGAAGGTACCCACTTGGTAAAAAGTTGCGCTGCTCCCTTGCCGTAAGTAGTACGGAAGGAACCGGCTATCTCTTCGGCTGAGCCGTAATGATCGGCCATATCGAAGGTGTTAAATCCGGCTTCAGTATAGGCATGCATGGCTCCGGCCGCCTTGTTGGGATCTACTTTGGTGCCATCCCGTTCCAGATCAGCAATTTGCCATAGGCCCGTTAGGGCGCGGCAGATAGTTAGGCCGGGAGCGAGTTCGGTATATTTGGAATTGTTCATGAGTTAGGTTGTTAGGGGTTAGGTAGGTAGCTGTTAGCCATTAGTATTTTTCGATTAGTGGTCAACTTATTCCAGGCAATGACGAAAAAGCCAATAGCAAGCAGCTTGTCACTCCGGCGGTAGCTGCGAAAATAATTTCTCGGTATCCACTCCCGATTCTTTGAGTTTCCGCCATTGGCGGTAAAAAACCAAAGAGGCAAAAACCATGACCAGCAGCCAAACGGGGGTAGAGTGAAAGTACCAGGCCGATACCTCGGCCAAAAGGTCTTTTCGAATATGGATTATCAGAAAGGCGCTGAGTAGCAATATGCCCGGCAACGCAATGAACAGCTGCACCTTACGGGATGTAAACAGCACAACCTGACTAGCGATCGTCGGATTTCTCAACGGCAATACCAGCACCGATACGCTCATGAGCAGAAAATTGACCAGCATGGAGGTTACCATGATGTCGATTCCGAGAAAAAAATCACCGGCAAAATGGCTTCCCAAAATTCCAATCGTAGCCATGCCTCCGCTCAGCAGAATAGCCCGCTGTGGGGTACGCTTTTGCGGGTGAACCGCCGCCAAACTACGCGGAAAGATACCATCTTCCGCCCACGAAAAAACCAGGCGCGATACCGACAGAAGCATAGCGGGCAGGTCGTTGAGCAAAGCGATGGCCGCCCCGAACAGAATCAGGACGCTCAACTGGGCGGGCAACAGGTAGCTGAGCAGTCCGGCGGCGGTAATGTCCTGCCGGGTGGCCTCGGCGGCCACAAACTGCCAGGGTACGGCATGGTACACGGCGTAAGTAAAGGCCATGTAAAACAGCCCAACCGTGAGTATAGCCAGGCCAATGGCCCGGGGCAGGTTTCGGGTAGGGTGACTGGCTTCACCACCCGCCTGCGCGATGGAGTCGAAACCAATGAAGCTGGAAAAGAGCAAGGCTGCCGCCGATAGAAAAGTTGGCCAGTGAAAGTTTGTAGCTTCTACCGTAGAAACGACTTTGTCTGTACCAACCACACGCATAAAATCAGCATGGTCAAAACTAAATCCGGCGATAATCACAACCCCTCCGAGTACAAACATGAGTACCATAAGCGGAATCAGCGTTCGCTCGTACCATTTGATACCCTGCATATTGACCAGCACGAATGTCCATAAAATGAGCAAAGAAAGCCCAACCCGAAGCCAGCCCGTATCGAGTGCCGCGGCCAGTTCGGTCCAGGCCAAAGCCGCAAAGAAATCCCGGAAGAAAGGTACAATCACGTAGGAGATTACCCCAATAACAATGGACAACCCAAACCACTGAGAAAAGCTGGCAATAAAGCCCAGATAAGGGTGCAACGAACGACTGGCGTACAAGTACGAACCACCCGCCCGGGGCATGGCGGACGCCAGGATAGCGTACGCCAAAGCCGCAAAAAGCGCCGGAACGGCCGCAAACAGGAAAGCCGGAAGTACATAAGGGCCTATGCCCGGCACATTCCGCTGAATCATGAAGGGAACTACGTAAATGGACGCCCCGATCATGGAGCAGATTCCCGTAGCGGTAAGCCCCATAAGGCCCAGTTGTCGGGTTAAGTGGGGCGAGGAGTTGGGCATAGAGGAAGGTAGTGTTTAGAAAAGTAGCTTTGTTTTATTTTCCCAACTCCGAAGCCGCGTCCTCATCCAGCATCACTATAATCTGCTCATTGGTCTGTACCAGGCTTACCGGAAAATCCTCCGAGACTTCCCCTTCCAGGGCGCGCTTTACAACGCCGGCTTTGTTTTTACCGCTCACCATCACGATAAGCTGTTTGGCCTCGCGGGCATGGCGCAGGCCGAGCGTAATGCCATGCGTGAGCGGCGTGGCTTTGGTAAAGTACTTCTGTCCAACCTCCGCCGTAATCGGGTCTAATACGCTCAGATG
>CATMVR010000145.1 GCA_950075905.1 uncultured Persicitalea sp.
AGTAGTTAGATCTTTAATTGATATTTTCATAATGAGCAAAATTACAAAAATATTTACATCGCAACAAGTCTAATAATGTGTCAATCTCATATTCTGTATGTTCAATTCTATATTTCAAATTACCATAGACTTTATATTTGGGTATAATATTACTTATTAAAGACATGACTTTTTCTTCAAAATATGTGCTTCGCCCTTTTTTATTCTTGCTAAGGTAAACATCTTGGAAATATATATTATCTGCATTTTTAAGAAGATACTCTCCAATATTAAATATATTTCTGTGCAAAATTCTTGTGGAAAAGAGGTAATAAGAATTTCTTTCCGGGCTGAACAGTATGGGTTTACTGGTAATCACAGTATCGTTTAACGGAAGTGCATTAAATTTTAGATTGAGGAAATTTATATTTTCAGCAAATTTTGTAGATAACTCTTTTATTACCTCCCTTTCACTCTCCGTTAAATCATCGATGTTAAATTTAAAGGCATCATCAACTGATTTAAAGCGCGGGATCCTAAGTGTCTCCAATTGATAAATTTGTGAGAACATGAAAGGATCTTGAGGTAAATAATTATACTTCATGACTAGCCTCCTCATATCTTGCCCTTTCATCCATTTAATAAACTCCTTATATTCTTGATCTCTTAAATTTTTATTGTGCTCTAACTCTTCCTCTAGATATTCAATTACACTTAAAATAGAATCCGGATCAAAACCATAGTGTTTTAAAAATATATGTTTATGTTGATCAAATAGTTCCAAAAATACTTCATCAATGTGAACTCTGTAACCTTCACCACGAACAGTTAATGTATTTTCGATCACTCTTGATCTCAGGCTTTGTTCCAAGTAAGAATACTGATTTAAATTATTTTCGGTTAAAATATAGTTTAAATATTTTTCCCTAATTTTTTCTAGCTTTCCAAAAATATTTATCATATCTTCAGCCGAAGGAATAGGTGCATCGTAATGATTTTCGAAACATGTAGCAATGCTTAATGCATATTCTACACTTGTTTCTAAAACATTTGGCAAGGCTGGGCGTAAAAACTTAATTCCACCATCAATTGTACTGCCGATCGCCCCCAGAAGGCGGATCTTTTCATAAGAATTGATTTCCTCGATAACATTATCAATATCTTTTTTGATTTCTTCTATGAGGCTATCTCGATTTATCTGGGATAGATCGTTTTCTGCTTTCATACTGTTTATTGATCAATGAATTGAGTTGTAAAATTGGTGCCGCTCCTACGGAGCTACTTTTTATGTACCATATCTCTTTCTACTGAGTTGCCGCCCCACTGGGGCTTTATAGCTTTATTCATCCGTCAAAAAGCTATATAATTCATGTTGAAACATGGTTTTGAATCGCTACCTCCAATTATCATAGGTGTTGCATCATTTAGCATTTTAAGCCGGAACCCATATCTGCAATTTAGAACCACCAATCTTGAGACCAGCACGATCAGGGCTATAATAAATGTTTGATAAGCATTTGTCATAAAAGAGCAAATGCGATTGGTTCTTTGACAATTTTTATTGACGATGAGCTAATTTCTCAATTCTGGAAAATATAAATACTTGTAAGTGCATCATAAATAGACTCTTGTAAGTGTTCCCTATTTGGCAAGTAAATAAGAATAGGCCTGCTCCACAAGAATTGTCAGAGTACCATGCGATTTTACAACACAAAGCGCCATTGCTCTCCAATAATGGGGAAAGAAATGGAAAATATCAGGTGTGTCATCTTAGTAGTAAGGTAGGATTGTCGAAAAGCAAGTAACTTAAATTCTTCTTAATAAACCAGCACCATGAGGAAATTTTTTCACTACACTTATCCAACGGTATGCAGCCATCAAAAAAACCGAAACTAGTCCCCTCATGCCTCAGCCACGTCTTCCACAAAATAAAGAGAAAATCAGCCATCCAACTCCTTCAAACTATCAATCACAAACCGATACTTCACATTGCCCGTTAGTAGGCATTCGTAAGATTAATTGACCTATTCAAGGTCGGTGAGTTCTACGTCGGAGACGATGTTGTGCTCATCGCAGAAGTAAAGAATCGCCTGGGTTTCGGCAATGCCGCCACTCATAGAGCCAGGCTCAGTCATCCTGCGGAAGACGACCTGCTACTAAACACAACGAAAACGGAGAACAATGGGTAAACCTTCACTTACCACTGTAAATCCACATAAGCACTGGTTTGGAAGCTGTTTTTAGCAATGGGTCTATAATTCCGAAGCTGGAATTGGATAGTACCGGGCAGCCCCATCCCTCCGGGGTACCATTCGGGTAGACTTCCTCATCGGATACCGCTTCCCAGGAATGTAGCACTATGATGCGTTTGAGGGCATTGTCGTTGGATGACTCTAAACCGTGCAGCAGGTATTTTGTGTGAACCCCCCAATTGCTATACCCTCTCTGGCCAATTTTGTACTTTCCCAGCGACGAGCAGTGGCTATTATTGACATTACTGAATCCTGCATTGTCTTTCGAGTAGTCTTTCCCCCAGGGATTCTCACAGCAGCCGTGCCCTACCAGAAACTTGTGCGTAATTCTTTTCCTGTTGAAGTCCCAGACAAAAAAACGCTTTTTACCCGAGTGAATCCCCATGTCTATCAGAATACAGAAGTCCTGATTCATGCCATTCGATTTACAAAAATCCAGCGCGCGGGTGGTAATTTCCTCATCGGGGAGGCTGGAGGTCTGATTGGAAGACTCTCTGGTTGACTTTTCGCATCCTGTCAGGATGATTAACAACAGAACAAGTGATACTATCAGAATACGCATCGGTGGGATAATGGGGTAAGGTTTTGAAGCTAGTGTTTCTCGCTGTACTACGATCCAGACGAAAGATACGAGTAAGATATTGAATTTTAGTTGTCTATATGTATGCCTGAGGCCCGAAATCAACAAAAAAAGCCGCAGCCAGCCCCACAGGGTCCAGCCACGGAAATAAAGACAGTAAAAGACTACTTACCCTTTCAAACTCGCCATATCGATCACAAACCGGTACTTCACATCGCCTTTCAGGAGACGCTCATAGGCCTCGTTAATCTGGTCCATTTGGATGAGCTCTACGTCGGAAACGATGTTGTGCTCGCCGCAAAAATCGAGCATTTCCTGGGTTTCGGCGATGCCGCCGATCATGGAGCCGGCAAAGGTGCGGCGCTTGGGAATGAGCCCGAAGGCTGCGACGGGTAGGGGAAGTTCGGGGGCACCTACCAGCACCAGCGCGCCGTCTACCCGCAGCAGGTTGAGGTAGGCGTTGATGTCGTGCTGGGCCGATACGGCATCAAGCACAAAGTGCAGCTGGCCGGCGTACTTCTTCATCTGCTCTTTGTCCTTGGAAAGTACCACGTCATCGGCGCCGAGGCGTTTGGCGTCTTCTACCTTGGAGGGGGAGGTGGTGTACACAATCACGGTAGCGCCCATGGCTTTGGCTATTTTGACACCCATGTGGCCCAGTCCGCCGATGCCCACAATGCCGACTTTCTGGCCGGGGCCTACGTTCCAGTGCCGGAGCGGTGAGTAGGTAGTGATGCCCGCGCACAGCAGCGGGGCGGTAGCGGCGAGGTCGAGGTGGTCGGGTACCCGCAGCACAAAGGCTTCGTCTACCACAATGCTTTCGGAATATCCGCCGTAGGTTTGACCGCCCAGATGTTTGTCGGGTGATCCATACGTGCCGGTGAAGCCATTCTCGCAGTATTGTTCCAGATCGTCCTGGCAGTACTGGCACTCGCGGCAGCTGTCTACGAGGCAGCCCACGGCGGCCACGTCGCCCACTTTGAATTTTTTGACGTGGTCGCCCACCCGCACGATGCGGCCCACGATTTCGTGGCCGGGTACGCAGGGGTAGGTGGTGCCGTGCCACTCGTTGCGGGCGGTGTGGAGGTCGGAGTGGCAGACGCCGCAGTACAGAATCTCGATTTCAATATCGTGCGGCGTAGGTTGGCGGCGCTGAATATTCATGGGCTGCAGGGGCGCATCGGCGGCGTCGGTGCCAAAGGCCTTCACGGCGGTGGTTTCCTGGGTAGTCTTTACGTTAGTGATTGATTCCGTTTTCATGTTGATGGGATTGGTTGGTTACTGTATAACTACCCGTTTGGGCGGGAGAAGGTTTGGTTTTGGGTCAGGTAAATAAAAAGTGTTGGTTTGGGGTCGGGGGATTTTTTGAACCTACGCAAAGGTACACCGACCAGGGCTCGGGTGGCTAATGGATTTCAAAGGAATGCTTATAAATATCAAACGATTACGTTGGATGGAGGTAGATGGAGTGGTAAATGCACTCGTTTGACCGCCCGGAGGGCTATGGGATAGTGGTCACCACGCGGCGGGTAGCGGCAAGAGGATAGTCTGGTTTTGGGGGCTGGTATAAAAGTTATACCCGATTCTTAGGTAGTCATTTTTTAACTCCGTTGGCTATGAACAGAAAAAACGCCCTAAGTCTTCTATTGCTCTGCGTGCCTGCAACAGGGTATGCCTGCCCGCTGTGTAACGAAGAAATCAAAGCGCAGATTTACGATAGTCAGTTCTATCCCAATCTTTTTATCATGCTTTCAGCCTTTATCGTCCTTTCCGTTATTGTGGCGATCATGGCTGTCGTCACCACTCGAAAACACAAACGATGGCAGACTGCCAACCCCCACGCTCAGGTACTTACGCCGGTACCACTGACCACGGCCTCCGTGGTGCTGGGCATTGGCTTCGGTGGATTTGTGGATGGGATTTTCTTTCATCAAATCCTTCAAGTACACGAAATGTTATCCAACAAAATACCGGCCACCAACTACATAGGCAAAAGCGTCAATATGTTTTGGGACGGCATCTTTCACGCTTTCTGTTTGATTGTGGCCCTCGTGGGGGTTGTGCTGCTTTGGAAACTCCTATGGCGAAATGACGTTGACCGCTCCGGCAAGTTATTGACGGCCGGGTTACTGTTTGGCTGGGGTATATTCAATCTGGTAGAAGGGATCATTGACCATCACCTGCTGAAGCTGCATAACGTGGTAGAGTACGCAACCAATCATGCACCGGCCAACTACGCCTTTCTGGGCTCATCGGTCGTTTTCTCCCTGGTGGGTGGGTTTTTGTTCAACCAGGAAAACAAACGGATTTATGCTGGCTGATGGGAGATGACTTCGAAGCCAAAACATATCAAGGCCGATACAGCCCCCCAACCTATCCCCCGATACATCCACTTCAAACAGATGCGGGATGCGGCGGTAGCGGCCGTTGATGCTTTTGTGACTGTGGATGGACATGAGTAGCTTGCCGTCGGTATCTACCCAGAGGGTACCGTCCAGCGTGGGCATGTGGGCGGGCAGGTAGATGGCATCTTGCATGGGTACATAGGGGTCGTCAGGTTGGTCGGCGCGGCCCTCTGGTACGATCCTAGTGTAGATTTCACTATTGGAAATATTTCCAGGGTAATTCAAAAAAAAGTAATCATGAGAATTGAAAGAACCCATACGGCAAGCCAGCAGGAGGCTATTAAGAAAATTGACTCTTTTTTGGACGAACTCATGAAGAGAGATTTTCCGGGAGGAGTAGTTGTGAAAGAACCAACCAAAAGTTGGAACGGCAATACCATGGACTTTTCGTTTAAAGTAAAGAAAGGCTTCGTGAGTTCCAAAATAGAGGGTACTATTCAGGTAGAAGACGGAAAAATCATTCTGAATTCCGATTTGCCAGGGCTGATAAAAACCTTCGTGTCTGATGAAAAGATATCGGATGTGGTCAGTAAGCAGATTGATACCCTGTTTGTTGCCTGAAAAATTGGCAGTCCAGCGCCTTCCGATGGCGGCAGAAACTGATTTGAAAAGAATATAGCCGGTGGTAAGACAACATCCGGGACACAAACCATCTGCCCCGGATGTTGTTCTTTGTCAGGTCATTGCCCCAGTCTACTTCTTCATCTCCACCAGCGATGAATCGAACAACTTTTTGTGTACCTCGGCCAGCTTGGGTACGGGTACCTTAATTACCTCCCGGTCGTAGGTCATCAGGCCGTTGGTTTCTACCTCCACGTCGGTGGTCTGGGTATAAATAGCTGCCGACAACCCATTCTGGATCAGGATGGTTAGGTCGTCCATAAACCCCTTGTAGCGATCAAAAAGCTCATCCGTAGTCTTGAACGTTTGGTAGCCCCAGTTGTCTTTGTTCTGCCAGGTATGGCCTTCCACCGGCAGGCCCAGTCCGCCAAATTCGCCTAGTACCAGTACCTGATCTTTGCCGAACAACTCGGGCGAAGGCATGGCGGGAGCGGGGTAGTTGTGTAGATCCATGATGTCGCCTACGGGATAGAAATTTCCACCGCTGGCGCTGTTCACCAACCGGCTGGGGTCGTATTGTTCGGTCCATTCGGTAATTTCTTTGGTCTTGAACTGCCCCCAGGCTTCGTTGAAGGGCACCCACACCACAATGGACGGGAAGTTGTGGAATGCATCCATAATGGCCTTCCACTCGCGGCGGTAGATGCTCTCCGATTCCGACGTACGCTTGCGCTCAGTACCCAGGCCCGTTACGCCGGGGCGCGACTCCCAGCGGTTGCCCATATCGCCGCTGGGCATGTCCTGCCATACCAGCATCCCGAGGCGGTCGCAGTGGTAGTACCAGCGGGCGGGCTCTACCTTCACGTGCTTCCGGATCATGTTGAAACCCATATCCTTCGTTTTCTGAATATCAAATACCAGCGCCTCTTCGGTAGGGGCGGTATAGAGGCCATCGGGCCACCAGCCCTGGTCGAGGGGGCCGTATTGAAACACAAACTTATTGTTGAGCAGCATGCGCTGAATGCCCTGGGCGTCGGCCGCCCGGCTGATTTTGCGCATGGCGAAGTAGCTTTTTACCTCATCGACCACCTTGCCCTTGCGCACCAGCGCTACGGTGAGGTCGTAGAGGTTAGGGCTACCGGGAGCCCACAGGCGGGCGTTTTCGACGGGAAGCACTGCCGTTGCATTGGCGGCTACTTCCTTTTGAGAAATCATCGTAGTACCCTCCCAGGCCCGCACCCGAATAATGTCGTCGGATTGCAGGTTTTTCCCCGTAGCCGATACCGATACGGTACTCTGGTCAATATCGGGGGTGTTTTTGGTGGCTTCCAGGTAGCTGTCCGGCACATTTTCGAGCCAAACAGTCTGCCAGATGCCCGTCACGGGCGTATACCAGATACCATGCGGATTTTTGATCTGCTTGCCCCGGGGCTGCGGACCGTCGTTGCTGGGGTCCCACACGCGTACGGCCACCTCCTGCTTGTTGCCCTTGACCAGCTGGGTGGTAATATCAAACGAAAACGGATCGTAGCCACCCTGGTGCGAGCCAACCCGTTGGCCGTTGACGTATACATCGCATTGCCAGTCTACGGCGCCGAAGTGCAGCAGGGTACGTTCGTTTTTCTTCGCCGGGGTATTTACGGTGGTATGGTACCACAGCAGGCTATCCTTGCCCACCGTACGGCCCACGCCTGACAGCGCCGACTCCACGGCAAAGGGTACCAGGATTTTCCCCTCGTAGCTGGTGGGAGGCGTAAGATCGTTGGTTTTGGGCGTAATGGAGTAGTCCCACAGGCCGTTGAGGTTTTGCCAGCCCTGCCGTATCATGTGCGGACGGGGGTACTCCGTCAGCGGTTTGGCGGGGTCTACCTGCGCGGCCCATTGCGTTTTTATTTTATCGCCGGCGGGTTTCCAGGTAGCAGGCTGCGCGTAGATCAGGCCCGCAAAAACGCCCCAAAACAGGCATGTCGTCAGGATCTTTTTTTTCATAATTGAAAATCAGGTGAGCATACTAGGTACAAGCCAGCGCCTGGCCGGCTTTTACATAAAAGCGTTTTTACTCTCAATTTAACGAGAAACCCGCAAAATTTTCGGAATCACAACCTTACCGGTAGTTGCACATAAGAAAGAATAAATTGGATAGGTAATTTTGGGAGGAATTGGTGTTTTGAGATAGATGATCTGGATTTACCCTCCGGCCTATCGGGTACAAAACAGTAACCTTAAAACTCAAACCCTTCTGACTACTCAATGAATAAAGAAATTATCAAAAAGTACGACAATGGCGAAATAACTGTGGTGTGGCAACCGCAGAAGTGTATCCATTCGGCCATCTGCTTCCGGGGGCTGCCGTCGGTGTTTGACCCCACCCGCCGTCCGTGGGTTACGGTAGACGGAGCGTCGTCTGAAGAGATTATGAGACAGGTAAGTCAATGTCCCTCCGGGGCGTTGACCTATACCGTAAACGAGGATAAGGCAGAAGGCGAGGTCGAACAGGTGGTTGCCGAAACAGTAGTAGAAGTATTGCCCAACGGTCCGTTGCTGGTGTACGGCAATCTGGCGGTAAAAGACTACGCGGGCAATGAGCAGAAGAAAAGTAAGGTGACGGCCTTTTGCCGCTGCGGAGGTTCAAAAAACAAACCCTACTGCGATGGTACCCACGCGAAGGTGGGCTTTGGCGGGTAGCGGTCAGGTGTAATACGTACTTAACGAACAGGCGGTGTACGAGCAACTGAAAAAGAATCTTTTGGGTTGGGTCAATTGCAATGATGAAGAGTCGGAGCTTCTGGCTATTTCCAGAGAAAAGCTTTACGAGCTGAAAGGATGGGGGTAAGAGAAACTGGATGTGATTTTTTGGGAGAAAGGGATAAAAAAATGGTATATTATATTTTTATCTGAGAAATTTATCAGATATTTGATGTAGATACATTTAAACCCGACCCCAAGTACCTATGCATTCCGGAAAATACGCACTCTTATTACTTTGCCTTTTTGTGGCTTTGGCCGGTCAGGCCCAAACTTTCCGGGGAATCGACAAAAGCCCGATGGACATGGCCTACTACCCCGACGACTACGCCCACGACCGCAAGTTTGCTCCCCAGAAAATCAACGGCGAAACCGCCAAAGTGCGGGTTATATATAGCCGCCCAGCCCTGAAAGGCCGTAAGGTAGCAGACCTTATCCCCACTGGTAAAGTTTGGCGCGTAGGGGCCAACGAGGCGCCCGAAATTAAGTTTTACGAAGACGCCACCATTATGGGCAAGAAGGTGAAAGCGGGCACCTACGCCTTGCTGGCCCAGGCTAATGAGCAGGATTTAACTATTATATTGAGTACTGATGTAGATCAATGGGGTGCGTATAGCTACGCCCAGAAAA
>CATMVR010000146.1 GCA_950075905.1 uncultured Persicitalea sp.
AACGTGGACATTCAGGCGGGTTACTCCTCTGTGACATTACCCGCCGAATCCAATCAGTTCAACGTCACCGTAACGCATGGCAATTTTCGTTTGCCCGAGAATGTAAAGGTATACTATACAAATCAGCCTGACAAAGTAGAGGCTGCCCGCGCAACCCGACAGTACGAAGGCAAGGTAGGCGCCGGCGGCGGCACCAATATCCGGGTGGTATCCAAGTTTGGCGACGTGCGGCTGAAAGACTGACCTTAGTTATGCTGCTAGCCATGAAAACCGGCTTCCTGGGCAGGAAGCCGGTTTTTCTTTGTAATGATTGACTATTTTTCGAAGCATATGTGCCAACCGGGCACTGTTTCAAAAGACCACTCTGCTCCTGCCCTTTATTTTTTTGACTTAGCGTAAAGAAAAATGGCTCAGCCATAGGGGGAAGCCTGAGGTGAGTTGTCCTGATTCCAGAGTGCAGCAACAGAAACCTGTACTTTTCAGACGGAAGCGCTTCCCGGTTTTTCGAAACAAAAAAATCTATTAGCCATGAAAAATTACACCGTTATCACGGGCGCCAGCTCGGGGTTGGGGGACGCTTTTGCCCATGAGTTTGCCCGCAGAGGTCACCCCCTCATTTTGGTTTCGCTACCCCACGAAGGCCTGAACGGCCTGGCCAGGCAGTTGGCTTCCCGGTATGCCGTTCGGGTGTTGTACTACGAGGCAGATATGAGTCAACGCCCGGCTATTGATGAGTTTACGGCCTGGATAGAGACACAAAATATCAAAATAGACATACTGGTAAATAATGCCGGTATCGGCGGATCAAGTGCCTTTCAGGAAGCGGATGCCGACTATCTCGACCGCATCATTCAGCTCAACGTACGGGGTACTGCCCTGCTGACCCGGGCGTTGATTCCGCTTTTGCTGCAAAACCCACATGCCTATATTCTCAACGTATCGAGCATTGCCGCATTTTCGCCCTTGCCCTACAAAATGGTGTATCCGGCCACCAAAGCCTTCATCTACTCCTTCTCCGTAGGGTTGCACGCCGAGTTTCGGGAGCGCGGGCTTCGTGTCTGCGTGGTGCATCCCGGTGCCATGCCAACGAATCCCGACATCAAAGCCCGCCTCGACCGGCAGGGCTGGCTGGGCCGGCTCAGCGCCACTTCGCCCCGGTACGTGGCGCAGCACGCGGTGCGCGCGGCCCTGGCCGGAAGCACCGTGATTGTGCCCGGCTTCGTTAACCAGCTCAACTACTGGGCCTTCCGGTACCTGCCCCGCCAGGCGGTGGCATTGCTGGCTAGCCGGGTGATACGCCGCGAACTAGCCCTGGCCTGAACCGGAGCGTATCAGCAATCGTTTACTTTTGACTTGTCCGACAACTGTATGAAAGTTTTAGTAACAGGCATTACCGGCCTGCTGGGCGGGCACGTGGCCCACACCCTGCTGGCAAGGGGCTACGCCGTAAGAGGGCTGTACCGTACCATGCCCCGTAAGGTCGAACGTCTCCCCTGGTACCGCGATGTGGAGTGGTGGCCGGGGGATTTGAGCAGCGAAGAAGCTCTCCTGCAAGCGGCCGATTCGTGCGGAGCCATCGTGCATGCTGCGGCCCGCACCGATCAGCATCCTTCGGACCTGGCGCACTACCTCGAACCTAACGTACATGCTTCCGAACGGCTGGCCCGGGTGGCCCGGGAGCGGGGTATCCGGCTGGTATTGGTAAGTACAGCCAACGTATTTGCGCCGGGAAGTATGCACCAGCCGGGTACCGAGCAAAGTCCGTTTGGATGGGCGGGAATCGGGTCGGGCTATTCGGAAAGTAAGCACATGGCGCAAAACCTAATTCTGGATGCTACCCAAAAAGGCCTGGATGCCGTGGTCGTGAACCCGACGTTCATGATCGGAGGCTATGACCTCAAACCCAGCTCGGGCGCTATGATATTGCACGTGCTCAACCGGCGGGTGGTTGTATACCCGCAGTCAGGGGGCAAAAACTTTGTCTATGTCAAAGACGCCGCCGTGGGGGTAGTCAACGCGCTGGAAAGGGGGCAGACCGGGCAAGCCTATTTGCTGGCGGGCCACAACCGTACCTACGCTGATTTTATGCAGCAGGTAGCCCGGCAGGCGGGGCTGCGCCGGACCTTTGTTGCGATGCCCGCCCCGCTGCTCCGCTGGGCAGGGCGGCAGGTGTCGCGCCTGGATCGCTACGTACCTACTTCCATTGCCTTGAACCGGCCCAACGCCATCCTGCTCACGGCGGATAATTACTACCAGGCTGGTAAGGCCATCGCGCAGCTTCAACTCCCCCAAACGTCACTCGAAGTAGCCATTCAGGAAGCGATTGAGTGGTTTCGGGCTGAATGATAGAATGATAGAATGATAGAATGATAGATTGTTCCTTCCGGGAGAAATAGGTTTTTTGCTCCCTAAAATTCAACTAGCCATGAAAATTATAAGTATTCTTTTCGCCCTCCTGACGGTGGGCGTACTGGGGAGCTTTGCCCCTGAACTGCCCGTACCGCCCGATTCCCCGCAGCGGTTATTCTATATTCAGCGCAGCAATAATGCCCATACGGTTATCTACGATGCCAACTGGCAGCCCGGAAGTCACACGATGGACCCAAAAGATCCGGTGAAGGCATACTGGATCCGGTACGCTGATAAGGGGCAGATTCAGGAATTGACCTATACGCAGCGCGTGCTGGCGTTTGGGGTAGACACCCAACCTATACCGGGCGGCTACGACATGCGCCTTGCCGCCTTCAAAAAACGTGCGATCAGGGTGTTAACCAAAAATGACCATCCAATTGCCACCACCAACATTGCCGGAAAAGAGGCCCGGCTGAGAAAAATTTTTGTGCAGTTGGCCGGCCCTGACTGCCTGATTCCCAAAGTAGCTTACGTGGAGCTGTTTGGTAGCGATTTGCAAACCGGGCGTGCTACCTACGAGCGGTTTGTGCCTTGAAAAAAGCGGGGAGGCCCGAGGTACTATCCCCTGAATTCCCCGCTTTTTAGTGCGTTCGATTCCTTTGTTTAGAGCGCGAGCTTCACCTCTTCCTGCAAAAACAACCTTACAGTATTCACAAACCAGGGACCGCTTTCCTGAAAAGGAGCGTGGCCGCCTTCGTACAGCGCCGTGCGGCTGTTAGGGAAACGAAAGCTTTTATACATATTGGGGCCCACGGCATGGTCTTTCAGACCGGCAATGATCAGCACTGGGGTTTTGATCTTTGCAGAAACAACCGTAAAGTCCTGATTGTATTCCTCGTAGCCCCATACCTTGTTGCCGTAGTCGTAATTAAATTCCTTACCGATTGCCAAGGTAATGGAGTCACTTTCCATCTTAGCCTGGGCCGTGGAAAACATCAACTTGTACCATACGCCCTTCTCGTTAAGTTGCTGATGTACCATGCCCAGGCGCTGCATGACGTTGGTGGCAGGATCGGTGTACTTCGGGTCGGTCAGGCCCAGTTCCTGAATACCAAAACTGATGTGGCTGTTGATGGAGTAAGGGAGGCTCAGCGTACAGTTGACGTAAATCGCCGAGCTTACCTTATTGGCATAGTGACTGAGGTAGCTAGTCATGAGGAAACCGGCAAAAGAGTGCCCCATCACCGCCCATTGCTTGTAACCCAGATGCCGGCGCAGCTCTTCCAGGTCTTTTTCCATGCGCAGGAGTGAGTAGTCGCCGTTTTTGGCACTCTCGGAGCGTCCGCTACCGCGCTGATCGAAGTAGATCATCTGCATGAATGCTTCTACCCCGCTACCCTCCGATTTCTCGAAGTAGTTACTGGTAGATCCCGGTCCTCCGTGGACAAACACGCAAGGCTGCCCCTGCCCGACCACCCGTACGTACAGCTTGACGCTGTCGGAGGTGGTGAAGTAAAACTCCCGGTCTGCTACGGGACGGGCGAATGTCTGAGCGATGGTGGCGAGTGCCAGCAGGATGAATAAGGCTAGTTTATTTTTCATGGCTAAGTAGATTATTGGTCATTGATGACACAAAATTGCTCCCTACCCGAAAAATAACCCAATGAAGGTTGCCAGACTGGAAAAAACGCATGACGAAGACCACCGATTGGGCGATGAAAAAGAATCTATCCCGCTCAGCGCGGTATTTTATGTACGGTCATATAGACTGCCTCTTGTACCCCTGCTCCATCAGTACCTTGCGCTTTAAACCGTACCCGGAGGGTATGCATGGGCGCGAGGTCCGGAATATTTAGAAAAACGGTGGTACGGTCCTTCCCCAAAACAGCTTCCTTCACCGCCAGGGTATCCTCTCCCTCCGTCCCCGGATTTTTGACTGAGTAGTGCGCCGAGCCGTAGCGACTTGTCCATTTGTAGTTCCAGCCCGATAGGATGTAATTCGTGAGGTTTTTAGCCTCCTCAGCATTCAGCGGGAAGTTAAACGTAAGCTCTATACCGCCCTTTTTAACCACAGCGTTGGTGAGCAAATGTCCCTTTCCGCCGGTATACCGTACCCGGCTCAGCACCCCGTAACGGGTAGAAACACCATCGTCCCAGCCGGTGAGGCCGGTAGTATAAATTTGCTTATCCAGAGGATTAACAGCAACCCGCTGAATACCTGCATCCAGCTGAAAAGGCAGCGCCACCATCGCCGCCTGCGTTACATCCTCTACCTCATGGGGCAGAAAGTAGTACAGCCAGCCGGTTCCGTAGCTGGAATGGATAAACTGATTGCCGAGCGGCCCCCAGCTTTTATCACTCCAAATACCCCCGCCGGGAGAATTATCAAACTCCTGCGGAATCCACAAGGCGGGTGGACTAAACGTTTCTGGCACAGGTACGATTGCCGGGCTGATGACTCCCTTCACTACATCTTCTTTCCGAAACCTTGTTCCGTCGGGACTCCACCCCTTGGAGGTAAGGTTGGGTACGTAGCCATAAAACTTCCCTTTCTCAACTAAATTGATCTTATTGCCTGGCGTCCAGTTACCCTGATTATCGCTGACGAAAACCCAGTCGTCCGGGGCTACCGTGAGGCCATTGTTGACCCGAAAACCCGTGGCGAGACTCTCCCAGCTCTTGCCATCGGGCGACACCCGGATCAGGTTGCCGGGATCTTTGTTGTCGGTATACTCACCAGGTTTGGTGTAGTAAAAGTTGCCTTTGCTATCGGTAGCCAGGCCAAAGTTGAAGGCATGGAAGAAAGCCGACACATCCTGGTCGGCGTGAAAAACTTCGTAAAAATCCGTTTCACCGTCCTGATTCAAATCGTTGAGCCGAATGATTCCGTTGCGGCAGGTCACGTAAATCTGATCCTTTACTACCTTGATCCCCATGGGTTCGTAGAGTCCGGTGGCAATGCGCTGCCAGTTGATTTCCTGCAAATTGCTGTCAACCCCGCTAGCCATCCACACGTCGCCCATGTAAGTGCCCAGCACCAGCCGCCCGTCGCTCATGAAATCCAGTGAGGTAGGCCGGATCCAGGCGTTGTAGGCATTGTCGAAGGGCAGGCCAATGTTATCGACCGCGTAAGGGTAGTCGGCCGGTATTGCTACTAGTTTTTCGGGAGCCGTTTTGTCTTTATCCTTGAAGTACTTCGTATCAAAGTGGGGTCGGGAAGCATTGAGTTCGCCTTTGGTGATGACTTGATCCGTCCATAACGGTGTTCCTCCCTTGACCATTTTTGCGAGGTCAGGCAGGTCTTTGCGGCCTGTCTTCTGCTTGACAAAAGAGCCAAATTTTGTCACAGAAGTGAGATCCGTGACGGAGGTACGCAGAATTTCCACCGTTATAGGCTGAGTACTAGCCGGAATGGTTACGAGCAAACGGTGATCAGCATCTACCCGCCACGACAGGCCGGATGCCGAACTGATAATGCTAGCGGCAATAGCCCTAGAAGTACCACCCGGATGGGTAGCCATGCTCACCAGCAGATTACCCGGTATAGCTCCCTTAGCTCCCCTAAGCTTTCCCCCCAGATCCATAACACCTTCTTTAAACGTGGCCGTAGAGTCCCGAAGCTGTCCAATGCATAGTTCCTCAGCCTGGGTACCCGGACCAATCTGCAAGGTATGGGAAAGGATGATTTGGTCGTTCTGGATAATGGCTCTGGGGTACTCCAAAATCGTTCTACCGGAAATAGCGTAGGAAAGCACCACCTCTTTTCCGTAGGTATAGTGCCCCCGGTAGCGCAGGTACTGCTCAGGCAAGGGCGCCCGCTTGCCGGTAGATTTTTGCAGGCTTTCCAGCTTACCGTTGTAGGTCCACTGCCAGGTATCCATTCCGGGGAGCGGCATGCCATCCATAAAGGGCTCACCTTCACCCCGATAGCGGTTAAATTTAGTGTCGGACAGATTTAGCCTTCCTTGCCAGGCCGCTACCGTCCCCATGCGGAGCATATTGTAGCTCAGTTGTATGTCGTGGTCCAGCCGGAGGGTTACCACCGAGGTAGCCAACCCTTTGAGCGGAGAATGAACGGCGTAGCCATAATCGCTTTGGTTGTGCATAAACCAGTCCTGCCCGTATTTGAGTGAGCCACGCAATGCTTCCGTTTTTATATTAGGTAGCTGGCTATCTTTATCAGGTTGGGGAAGCCCGGCAAGGTACTCCTCCGTGACGGGGAAGTACTGTCCGGGATTATCTTTTTTCATAAACTCCTCCCGAATAAACTGAATCACGTAGTAGCGCTCCTCCGGGCTGAGCCAGGTTTGGGAGGCCATCATCCCGGCTCCGTTCGTCAGGGTTTTCCACATATCGTAGGGCTTGTTACCAAACCGCAGTGGATCCTTGTTGAACGAGCGGGCCTGCGGCAGGGAGGCAGTACCGTCGGCCCCGTGGCAGGTCAGGCAGGATTTGTTATAGATTTCGCGTCCCTTCTGTATAGTTTCGGTGCTCAGCGATCGGAGAATGAGCGCATGATCGGTATCCTGAAACGCGTAGCTAGCTCCTTGCGAGAGGAGTGCTATAAGGAAGATAGATAAAGCTCTTTTCATCGTTCGTTAGGGTTTAGCGTTGGCTACTGGTCAGAAGACTTATATACAACAGAGGGAAACTATTCCAGGTACTTATCCAGATAGCCAGCTATGTAAGCGGCCTGCAAGACACGGGTATTTTCGTTGTAGTGAACGTGGTCGATGTAGTTGTTACCCGGCAGGTTTTGGGTAAAACCATGCAGGTCAATGACAGGTACCTTGTGCTTACGCCATACCTCATCCGCAATGCGGTTGTAGGCGTCGAGATCTCTGCCGTAGCGATGAAAAGCCGTGGAGCGGCTATTGTGAATACTATCTACGACGGCGGTACTTCTGACCCACACCAGCGGAATATTCTGCTTTTTGAGCAGGGCGTAAATCGCGTGGAGATTTTGACGGTAACTGGCCGAATCTACCTGATGGGTTTTTGTTTTGACATCCAGCTTGATATCGTGCAGGCCGCAGTTGAGCAGCAGCACATCGGGCCGGAAGCCTGGTTCTGCCACTTTGGTCTTCAGGTAGGCCAGTACCATCTTGGAATCGCCGCCGTTGGCTCCGGTGGGGTAGTCGAGGTTGGTTTCGGCCTTCTGGCCGGGGGTATCGTTTTTGCGGTCGTAGTCGGCTTTTTCGCTCAGATATCTTTCCAGGTAGGGGCCGTATTGGATCGATATGCTGTCGCCTACCACGAAGACTTTGTGGCGCGTGGTGGTGAAGCTCAGGAGAGTGAGAAGGAGAAGCGCGTATAGGGTTGTTTTCATGAGAAAAAGGTATTTGTCTTAATAAGGTACCTGTATGTGCCTCTTACCCTTTTTTAAAAACTTAGGAGTTGGTTTTTTGGTGAAAAGCGTGATTGTTTCCCTCAAAAAGAATGATTGAGATTGAAAAAGACGGGCGAGACGCCCGTACCACATACTATAAAAGGGTATATTTCGATTGAAAAATTGTTCTCCTACAAAACCCCGCTTTATGCGCTACCCTTTACTACTTCTCCTGCTCTTTATTTTCCAGAGTTCTTTTTCCCAGCAGCTCACCCTCAAAGGCCTACAAAAACCCGTGGAAGTCTTTCGTGATCAGTGGGGTGTTTCGCATATTTATGCCCAAAACGAGCACGATCTGTTTTTTGCGCAGGGGTACGTGGCTTGCTCCGACCGGCCCTTTCAGCTGGAAATGTGGCGGCGGCAGGCTACCGGCACCGTGGCCGAACTGCTGGGGCCTTCGGAAGTGAAGCGTGACATTGGCACGAAGCTATTTAAGTACCGGGGCGATATGGAGCGGGAAATGGCGCACTACCACCCGCGCGGCAAAGCCATTCTGACCGCCTACGTGGAAGGAATCAATGCCAAAGTGGATGAGTACCGGGCCGACCCGGCCAACCTGCCTTTTGAATTTAAAACCCTGAATACCCTTCCCGGCTACTGGACCCCGGAAATAGTCGTCAGCCGCCATCAGGGACTGGTCGCCAACGTGATCGATGAGCTGAACTTTGGCCGTGAGGTACACCTGATGGGCGAAGAAAAGACCCGCGAACTCAACTGGTTTCACCCCACCCGCAAAGCCGATACCGAGCCGAAGCTTACGCTGGAAAAAGGGGTGGACGGTGCGGCGCTGATGCAGGACATCCTGGAACTTTACACCGTTCACCGGAGTCCCGTGCGGTTCCGGGCCGAGGATAAACGAACCGGACAGGTACTGGAAAAAGACAAATTTAATTTTCAGGAATGGTACGATGTGGAAAAACAGTACGTGGGTTCCAACAACTGGGTGATCGACGGCTCGCTGGCGCAGAGTGGCTTTCCGATGCTGGCCAACGACCCGCACCGGGTCATTGCCGGACCGTCGCTCCGGTACATGATCCACCTCAACGCCCCCGGCTGGAACGTCATCGGCGCGGGTGAGCCTTCGTTACCCGGCGTATCGATTGGCCATAACGACTACGGTGCCTGGGGACTGACCGTCTTCGAAACCGACAATGAGGATATTTACGTGTACGAAATCAATCCGGCCAATGCGAACCAGTACCGCTACAAAGGTCAATGGGAAAATATGCGTATTCTGACGGATTCGGTAAAAGTAAAAGGCCAACCTACCCAGGTAGTGCAGCTGAAATACACCCGCCACGGGCCGGTGGTGTTTGAAGATGCGGCCAAAAATCAGGCCTACGCGGTGCGGGCCGGATGGCTGGATGTGGGTAGTTCGCCATATCTGGCAAGCTTACGGATG
>CATMVR010000147.1 GCA_950075905.1 uncultured Persicitalea sp.
CCATATAGCGTACCGCACGATCCGCGCTCGCCCCTGCCCGACTACCTCAACATGTACGACGAGCGGGGCGTACCCCTGCCACCCAACTTCATGCCCCTGCACCCGTTTAGCTTTGGGAATTCCATGGGTATCCGCGACGAACTGCTGGCGCCTTTCCCGCGCACGCCGGAAGTAATCCGCGCCCAAACCGCTGAGTACTACGCGCTCATCACGCACCTCGACCGCTCCGTGGGACGGCTCATTCAGAAACTCCGCGAAAAGGGACTGGATAAAAATACCCTGATTGTGTTTACCTCCGACAACGGTCTGGCGCTGGGCAGCCATGGTTTGCTGGGCAAGCAGAGCGTGTACGAACACTCGATGCACGTACCGCTGATTATGGCCGGCAAGGGTATCCCAAAGAATAAAAAGACGGATGCTTTTGCCTACCTCTTCGACCTCTTCCCTACCCTGAGCCGGTACGTGGGTGCGCCTCTACCCATGGGCATTGATGGGAAGAATCTTCTGCCGGTGATTCAGGGCAAAGCCACTTCCGTCCGGCCCTATATCCTGAACGCCTACATGGATTTTCAGCGCTCGGTGCGAGACAACCGCTACAAGCTGATCCGGTTCCCGGCCGTGGACCATACCCTGCTGTTTGACTTACAAAATGACCCCTACGAGCTGGCCAACCTGGCCCAAAAACCCGAACACGCCGCGCGCGTCGAGGCCATGATGAAGCTACTGCCCACCCAGCAAAAGCTTTACGGCGACAACCTCCCCCTGACAGCGGCCACGATTCAGCCCCTCACCTGGGACTACCGCACCATTGAGCGCACCCCCGACAAGTGGCAACCGGCGTATCTGATTGAGAAGTATTTCAACAAATAAGCGGAGTGCGGCTACCGGCTGGCGCGAAATTTTTGCAGTATTCAGCATTCAGAATCAATCGATGATCATCATGAAACTATCTGCAACCTTTACGCTACTCCTGTTTTCACTTTTCATCCTGGCCTGCGGTTCCAACGACACAGCACAAACCGAACAAACGCCCGAGGTTCCAAGCCTGATCGAAACCGTTCGATGCTATGCCTCTATTGTGGGCAAAGACACCCTATCGCTGCGCATGGAGGTACTGGGCAACGACGTAAAGGGCGAGCTGTCCTATAATTTTTTCGAAAAAGACGACAACGAGGGTACCATCCGGGGCGAGATGCACGGCGATACGCTCATTGCCGACTACACCTACACCTCCGAGGGTATCGAATCTGTCCGTCAGGTAGTATTCTTACAGGAAAACGGCAGCTTTGTGGAGGGCTACGGCGAAACCACCACCCGCAATGGCCGCATGGTGTACGAAAACCCCGGCTCGCTGGAATTTGACCGGGGCATGGTGTTTGAGAAGGTACCTTGCGTGGATTAAAAGCAACTTATTACTGCCAATATTAGCTTAAAAGGGTACTATCTTTGAACTTACAAATAGCGCCCCTCAGCCATGATACACATGAGTTCTCTGGTGGCTTCGATCCTTTAAAACCCACTATGAAACCCCTTCTTCTGTTGTGTATTGTGCTGTACGCCCTTGGCGCGTGTACGGCCAAAAAGCAAAATGACAACCCTGACTTTGTGGATGTGCCGGCTTCGGGCCTTTCCGGCAAGGAGCTGGCGATAGCGCATTGCAGCCGGTGCCATGGGTATGTTAGCCCCGACATGTTGCCAAAGTCGAGCTGGCAGGAGGTACTGCCGGCTATGGGGCATCGGCTGGGTATATACAGTAGCGGATTCAGACCAGACAGCCTGTTCGATGCGGGCGCGAGCGGCGCGGTGGTGCGTGCGGCCGGTATTTTTCCCGAAAAGCCGGTTATGGCCAAAGCCGACTGGCTCAAACTCGTGAAATACTATATGGAACATGCGCCGGACTCGATCCCGCCGCCGCTTCGCAAAAGTCCGATCCGCCTGGGGTTGAAGCATTTCAAATACAAAGAGGTTTCCGTAGCGCACCGACCGGCCCTGACCACGATGGTCAAAATCCTGTCCGATGGTCGGGGTATGGTGTTTGGTGACGGCAAAGGTGGGCGTACTATTCTGACTTTTCTCGACGCCAATCTGCGTGAAAATTTCAGCCTGCCCCTGTCATCGACGCCTATTCAGTTTTACGAAAAAGCCAATGAGGTGTACCTGACCACGGTGGGGAGAGGCGTTTTTCCGACGGATGCCGCCGATGGTGCCATGCTGCGGCTGACAAAAAACGGCGCGGCACCTGGCTACCAGACAGGTACCCTGGCCATTCAAAACCTGCGGCGGCCCGTGGCTATGGCCTACGGTGATTTGAATAAAGACGGGCTGGATGATGTGGTGGCCTGTGAATACGGCAACCAAACCGGGCAACTGGCCTGGTACCAGAACAACGGAAGAGGCGGGTACGACAAAAGGATTTTGCGCGAGAAACCCGGAGCCAGCACGGCCATCATCAAGGATGCTAACCGCGATGGACTGATGGATATGTATGTGCTCATGGCGCAGGGAGACGAGGGCATTTTTCTGTACGAAAATCAGGGAGGGGGTACTTTTCTGGAAAAACGACTGCTCTCCTTCCTACCCCTCAATGGGTCGCAGTACATGGAACTAGCCGATTTCAACAAAGATGGTTTTGATGACATTGTCTATGTGTGCGGCGACAACGCCGACAAAACCCCGATATTGAAGAAGTATCACGGTATCTATATCTTTCTCAATGACGGCAAATCCAACTTTACCCAGTCGTATTTCTACCCCCTGAACGGCGCTTACAAAGCCATGGTACGGGACTACGATCTGGATGGGGACCTCGACATAGCGGCTATTTCGTTTTTCCCGGACTACCTCCGCTACCCGCAGGAAAGCTTTATTTATTTGAACAACAAAGGGAATCTGAAATTTGAAGACTATTCCTTTCCCGAAGCTTCCCAAGGCAGGTGGGTGGTCATGGATGCCGGCGACCTGGACGCAGACGGCGATGTGGATCTTGTGCTGGGTTCGTTTGTCTCTTTCCTGCCCCAGGGCGATACCACCGGCCTGGGTAAAAAGTGGCTGTCTACCAGTCCTTCTGTTATTGTTCTGGAAAATACCATTCGCTAGGGTTTGGGGCCAGTGTATTGTCATTCGTAATCACGAAAGATCGGTCGTGCCTATGGCACTTTTGGGATTCGGTTGGCCAATCTTTATCATCGGGATAAATCCCGACGCTACCAGATCTGTCGTGCCGCTGGCACTTGTGCAGCATTCAAAAAAGGAATGTGTTACCGGTTTCGAGTGCTCGCAATGCCGTAGGCATAACTGATCTGGTAGGCCTGGCTTTCAAGCCGGGCAATAAGCCGGTTGATCGCGTTGCCGTAAATGCCGTAGGCATGGCCGATCTGGGTACCCGGGGAGAATTGATCAGCTCTCCCGCTGGCTTCGTATTTTTTTTAAATTTGTAAAAAACATAGGGTTACCCCCTGCTTTCTACCGTCACTTGGGTAACACATCGCCATCAGGAGAAATGGGAGTATCTTCCCTTTTGACCGAAGCGACACGGATATTACAAACTAATCTTTTTGACTACTACATGAAAAAGCTATTCATCCTGGCACTTACAATTGCTTTGGTCTCACCGGCGGTTTTTGCCCAAAAAGGAAAAAACCTTTTCCCCCCAACCGATAAAGACAAACTCGGCATGGTATCCTACACCTACCGCAAAAGCTTTGCGAAAGACGTGGGCGCTACGCTCGATACCATCAAGGCGCTGGGGATTGTCAATATGGAGTTTTCCAACCTCTTTGGCCGCACGGCGAAGGACATAAAAGCCCTGCTCGATGAGCGCGGGATGAAATGTACGTCGTTCGGAGTAGGCTACCCGGACCTGGAAAATAAGATTGATCAGGTGGCGTCCAATGCCAAAACTCTGGGCGCGGAGTTTGTGCGGGTGGCGTGGGTACCGCATCAGGGCGAGTTTACGCTGGAAACGGCCAAAAAGACCGTAGCGGATTTTAATAAATTTGGTAAAACTCTGAAAGAGCAGGGCCTTACTTTTTGCTACCACAACCACGGCTACGAGTTTCAGCCCGTGCCGGCCGAGGTAGCTTCGGAAGTAAAGGGAGGCAGTGAAAAAACATTGTTTGATTATATTGTGCAAAAAACCGACCCGCAGTACGTCAGCTTCGAGATGGATATTCTCTGGACGTTCTTCCCCGGCCAAAACCCCGCCGAAATTCTTAAAAGGTACCCTACGCGCTTCAAACTCATGCACGTAAAAGACCTCCGCAAGGGCGTGGAAGGTAATCTGTCGGGCGGCACACCGGTAGAAAACGACGTGGCGCTTGGCACGGGTCAGCTCAATCTGCCCGAAATTCTGAAAGCTGCCGACAAGAGCAGCATCAGGTACTACTACATCGAAGACGAAAGCCCCAGCATTACCACCCAGGTACCCATCAGCATCGCCTTTTTACGTACGCTGAAAAAATAAACACTCAGGCAGCCTGAGTGACAAAAAACTGGCGAATGTCGTTTTTGAAGCGCTGGAAATTGACGCGAAACGTATCCATCTGCTCACGCAGGTACTTCCGGTCGTCGGGTGTGGGGGTAGTCAGGATACGGTTGACCCGCACCCCATCGGCCACTTCCAGATCCTGCTGCTCTACTTCCCCCAGGAGCCTTTGCGCCAGGCGTTGGTAGTGGTGTAGCTGGCTCATTATTTCCACACTGTCTTTGGTTGCAGGCTGGTTGGCCGTGGTGTTGGTTTCGTGCAAATCTTCCCAGAAATCAATTTCCAGCAAAGCCAATTCCAGTTCATTCCGCCAGATACGATTCTGAAGATGCACATCGACAAGCTCTTTGTAGGTCTCGGTTTTCATATCATATTGTGTTAAAAAAATATACTATCGCGATCAATCTCGCTTATTTTACTATAATCATCCGTTCGTCGCAGTAATGGTGCCCGCCCAGGGTCCAGTTGAGCTGCGCTAGCCAGGTACCGCGCGAAAACCGCTCCACCGACACCGAGCGGTACGGCTTCTCGCCCGCCGCTATGGGAATAGTCACGTACTCTGAAAGCGTATTTTCCTGAACGAGTATCAACTCGGCTTTACTACATGAATCGGGTAACACAAAGCTAATCTGCTGTTTGGCTGGCTCGTACATCATAAGTTGTTAAGATTTTAGTTTACGAAAGCATTTCACTCACTGACGCTACAAAGGTGGCAGTCAATGTCCGATTTTACCATGACAGGAGTCAGTTCTGGATGTGATTGCATACCGTAAAAACTTACCCTTACATGTATTGCCTACCTGCCCATCCAGACCTTAAAATCGGATACTTTTTCACGGCTTACGAGCGACTCCCGGTCCAGCGGCGGATGGATCGTCAGCGAGAGCCGATTACCAAAGTAAGGCTGAATCTGCTGCACGGCCCCATGCGACACCATCACCCCCCGGTTGATCCGGTAAAAAGAACCCGGTTCCAGCGACTTTTCCAGCTCGTCGAGGGTGTAATCTGCCAGAAACTTCTGGTTGGTCCAGGTTCTAAAAAACGAAAACCGGTCTTCAGTGTAGAAGTAGGCAATATCCCTGACTTCGATGGAAAGCATACGCTGCCCCTGATGGACCAGGAAGCGTTTGCGGTAGTCTTTTGTGTTCGTACCTTGCAGCCCTTCCAGCAGTTTTTTCAGGTCGATTGTTGCCGGAGTGGCCCCTTTCAGATCATTGAATTTTTTGAGGCTACGCGCCAGGTCTTCCCGCTGAATAGGTTTGAGCAGGTAGTCGATACTATTGACCTTGAAGGCTTTCAGGGCGTATTCGTCGTAGGAGGTTGTAAAAACAACCGTACTGCTGACATCCGTGCGGTCAAAAATTTCAAAGCTTTGCCCGTCGGCCAGTTCTATGTCCATAAAGAGCAGATCGGGCGGCGGGTTACCTGCGGCCTTGTGCTGGTGCAGCCAGTCTACAGTTTCTTCAATACCGGCCGTTGCCGCCAGAATGTGGATGGAGCTGTCTACGTCCAGAAGCAGCTTTTTTAGCTTCCTTACGGCCAGTTCTTCGTCTTCTACGATAAGTGCGTTCATATCGGGTTTAGCAGTGTTAATGAGAAAACAGGGGTAAAATGACCGTAAAACGGTCGGTTGATTCTTCTATGTAAATGTCAGACGGGCCGCCGGGCTGTCGCTGCGCCAGCAAGCGGTACTTGGCAGCGATATTGCTCAAGCCAACCCGATTGGACTGCACCCGCACCACGCGTTTTTGCAGGTTGTTGCGCACCATAAGCCGACCATCTTCTGTGGTTTTAATTTCGATGTGCAAGGGCTTTCCCGCCAGGGTAATGTTGTGTTTCACGGCGTTTTCAACCAACAGCTGCAGCGTAAGGGGAGGGAGAAACCAGGATTTGTAGGCTTCCCCGATTTCTATGCTTACCGATACCCCCTTCCCGTAGCGGGTAGTTAGCAGATGCACGTACGAGCGAATGAAGTCCAGCTCGGTGGATAGGATAGTAAGCTCGGCTTCGTTGGTCTGCAGCAGGTAGCGGTACACCTTGGACATTTCGTCTACAAACTCTTCTGCCTGCCGGGGTTCGTCGGCAATAAGCGACGAAAGGGAGTTGAGGGAATTGAAAAGAAAGTGGGGATTCACCTGACTTTTCAGGCCATCGAGCTGGCTTTGCAGGTTGCTTTTTTCGAGTCGCTCCTTTTCAAGCATACTTTTTTTCCATTTTTCGGTAGAGTAAAAACTCTCGTAGATGCCAATGGAAATCAGATTGGCGGCCAGATTCATCAGCACCAGCTTAATCAGCGACTCGGGGGAATAGGTATAGCCAAACAAATGGAGAGAATTATAGGCAATAACGGTACTCACTACCGCCAGAAGCGTGATGGTACATACCACCAGAAGGGTCATCAGTACCCGCCTTACCACCTGGTCCAGCGCCGGATAACGATTCATGATATCTTCAATGACGTAGTCGAGGGAAATAAAAACTGCACTGACGAGCACGAAATTCAGGAAAGTTGGCAAAATAAAGTACAGTGGCTCCCGGAAGTAACGGTCGCCTACCAGAAAATAGCTGGCCAGCAGTACGTATACGGGTACCAGCAGCAAAAATTGCCACTTGGTTCGGGAAAGGAAGCGTAGCCAGTGCATGCGAAAGAGATGCGAAATGTTTGCCATTGTCAGGATGTAAATGTCGCTGGTTATGCCCGTAAAGAACCATCCAATCATGTCTGAGATGAAAAAACTAACCCATGAAGTGGGGGATTCTGCCGGTGAATTGCATGGATGTAAAAGAGAATAATGATGGAAATTTATTGAAAAATTTCAGAAGCTTACCCACGTAGCAGCTCGCTGGCATGGTGAATATATTACCCAACCGAGAAGGTTGCGCCCAAAACGCTTGTATAACTAAAACAGAATAATATGGAAACCGAACTAAAAACGCTTCCGGTGGTACAGCACCACCAGAAAGCCGGGAAGTATATGCATCTGGATAGCATGAAGCTTTTTTACCTCGATGAAGGGAAGGGTGACGTTGTGTTTTGTATCCATGGCGTACCGACGTCTTCCTTTTTGTACCGGAAAGTAGTCAGCCAGATAGCCCGCCAGGGACTCCGGGGCGTGGCCCTGGACCTACCCGGACTGGGGCTTTCCGATCGTCCCGAAAATTTCAGCTATCGTTTCAGCAACTTTGCTACCATTTGCCAGCTCTTTCTGGATCATCTGGCTATCCAAAGCTATCATCTGGTCATTCATGACATTGGGGCGCCGATAGGCCTGGCGCTGGCCGCCCGCCACCCTGAGCGCGTAAAATCCATCACGGTGCTCAACGCCATGCTTGACATCGAACACTTCCAGAAGCCTCTGCCCATGCGGCCCTTCGAGCTGCCGGTGTTTGGCGAAGCCGAGCTACTGACTTTAAACCATACTACCTGGAAACTCATGATGAAGTACGCCGGCGTGGAAAACACCAACCACGTGCCCGATGAAGAAATAAATGCTTACATCGACCTCCTCAAACGGGAAGATAACGGTAAGGCCTTTTTGAAAATCATGCGAAATTTTGAACAGACGCCGGAGTTTAACCGGCAGTGCTATTCGGCTATTCACAACGCAACGTATCCCATCCAACTGATCTGGGGCGCCCATGATCCCTTTCTGGACTTTGATACCTACGGGCAGCAGTTTCTGGAAGCAGCCCCCCGGGCTCAGGTGTACAAGGTAAACAGCCGGCATTTTTTACAGGAAGAATACCCCGAGTTCATCGCGGAGAAAATAAATGAACTGGCAAAAAGTTCGGCCAGCTCACCTACCCAACCGGAGCTTTAGCCACCCCGCAGGCATAGAAGGCATTCAGTACCTGCCGATGAGACAGCCAGAACCGTGCAGGCAGGCCAACTTACAGATTCAAACAAAACTCATCAGGGGTCAGTATCTTTATTTCGCTTCCTTTGAAGTCCTTTACATTTCGCGTAATGATGCAGTCAATATTTCCTATGGAAGAGGCACAGAAAATCTGAATAGAATCTTCAAAATCCTTATGGGTAGATCGTAGTCCTTTTTTGATAATGTCTACGTCAACTGCAATTACGGTGAGGAATTCCAAAAGATCATTCAGTACCTCTCTGAGATCTTTTTCTTCCATATACTTTTTCAACAAATAGTGTGTCGTAGCGATGGAATGGGAGGAGGTGAATAATTCAAGATTGCCTTCTTCTGCTCTTTGAAAAATCTCAATAGCATATTTGCTAAAAGGCTTTCGATCCGCAATCAGATCAACGATTATATTTGTATCGAGAAAGATTTTGGTCATAGATGCTTTTTTTCCAATTCCCTTCTCAATACTTGCTTTTCGTCAAAATCGGGGGGAAGATTGACAGCACCTACAATCTTTTTTAATTTGGGAGACAGCTCCGTTGTTACTTCTTCTTTTGTGATCGTATCAAGATAGTTCTCGATGATCTCCGATAGACTTCTTCCCGTATTCTTAGCGTATGATTTTGCGCGCGCTATTACTGATTTATCGACCGTCAAAGTGAGTTTTGTATTCATGACACGTGCATTTTTATTAAAAATACGTATAAGGTTTTGAATATCCAAACGTCTGGCACCTACACCTCCGGGAAATCAAGGGATGCATTTAAGAGAAAAACTCC
>CATMVR010000148.1 GCA_950075905.1 uncultured Persicitalea sp.
CCCTCGGGCCCGCGCAAATCCCCCACCGTTTCCTTTGAGTGCCCCGCCTGTAGCAGGGACAGAAGCAGGTTGTTCATCTCGCGGACGGGATCGAAGTAGCTTACTTTCTGCGCCCAGCCCTTGAGCAGCAGGCAGCTTTCATCATTGAACAGAGCGCCCAGGTTGGCCAGCAGGGCGGCACTATTGATCATGCCCTTGTTCTGCAGCTCCCTGAGCTTGGGATAGGTCCGGCCAATTCGTAGCTCGCTGGATGTGCGATGGAAAACGACCGTTTCCTGCTTGCGCCACACGTAAAACCATTCAGCGACAACCAGTTGGCGCTGAACCTCAAATCCGTAACGGTAGTGGGTCCCATCCACCAGGAATACGACTTCCAGAAGGGTAGGGGCGTCGGCTGTGGACTGGCTCAGTACAAACGGCTGGTAATCCTCCACTGCCAGGCCATCGGGAGGCGCTTCTGTCAGGGCGGTTGCCAGGAAAGCGATTGCCTTTAGCAGGTTACTCTTGCCACTAGCGTTGGCCCCGTACACCACAGCCGCTTTGACCAGGCTCAGCTGCTCATCCACCGCTACCGCGTTTTCATTCAGATGGCTGTTTTTTTCTTTCAGCCCGTTTGCGGCTACCAGACTAAACACCTGCTCATCGCAGATTGACAGGAAGTTTTTTACCCTAACTTGAACAAGCATATCCCTATCGTTGTGATATTTTCACAATTTTAATCATATTCATGCTAATTACCTACACATTTTATAGAAATTGGAATACCTTCAGTCGGTTGCTGGCTTCGGACACCACTTGAAAGGGGTCGCAAAAAAAAGGTATCGGATTTATAATATGTAGCTATTCCTTATCCTTCCGGCCGGAGTTCCTCGCCGCTTGGGGTTTCAGTCTAAACCCTATGGGTTATGGTTCTTCCTCAAAGATATGTTTTTGCAGGAGGGAGCGACAAGTAATATTTCCGCGAAAATTAGGGGTTCAGGATCAGGCCTGCCGGTGGAAATGGGCATCTTTTGGTAGATGAGGGACTCCTATAAATTAATTCGGGAACAACTCTCTACGAGTTGTTCCCGAATTAGCAGGCATAACGAGGTTTTTCTAGTCCAGGGCAATCATCTGGTTTGTGACGGTGGACAAACTTACCTTTTTGGTAATAGTCTCCCCGTTGGCGTTCAGCTCAAAGTAGTAAGTACCGTTCCCTACTTGTTCAAGGTTAAAATTGCGCTTGTAGCTCTCCCTGCCTTTTCCGATGTTCTCCTGGTGCAGCACATTCCCCTCTGCATCCTTAATCAGGAGAGTCATGCGGCTGGTGGGGGTTTTCTCGATGGCCAGGCTGATCCTGGATGAGTTCTGGATCCGGTAAAGTCCCAGGTTGAACGACTTGGGCTTCTGCATGTCCAGCAGGTGGTTGTCGGCCCGGCTGACCAGGGGCAATGACAGGGCGAAGGCAAACAGCAGCGTACGAACGGTTGATACTACATTTTTCATGGCTAATTGATGTTTTTTTGATGGCTAATAAATGCTTCTTACGGGTATCTGAATCTATATGCAGAAAAGGCTGTGCCATGTGCCAGGCCAAAAGAAGAGTTTAAGGAACAGCCTTAGTAATCATCTGTTTTCCAGACTGTTAAGGCATGTAAAATATTTATGTGTAATACAAGCCATAGGTGGACACGTTCACTTCCGAACAACTTTGTTCGAGGATGAACACACGTTTAATCCTCCGAAGGATCCACAGGATTTTTCTGTAAATACAAAAAGGGCAGGAATCAGACTGATCCTGCCCCGAGCATCAAGGTTTCTTTATTACTAAGGATGGCTGAGGTCCATTTATTACCAAGACCCTTGTGAGCGGTAGGCTGGCTATCACATTTTAGAGTTTATCTACGAAAGCATTACTTTGGATATGAGATTGTCATTCTCCAGATTTCCTCAAGTACAACGTAGTCACCCCTTGCTTGAACTGAATAGGGAATGTATCCAATTCGCGATCGATCCGTTTGTTGTCATTGGGGACGGGGCGGGTGATGTACTTTGGGTCGATGAAAATTATATTGAGCCGTTCATGCACCTTTCCCTTGATCCGTTCGGTATGCTTCAGTAGATGCTCACTAAGCGTATTGGCCCTATTTTGGGTGTCATCTTCAAAGTAACGGTACGCGCAGTACCAGTAGCGGTAATAGTGGTGGTAATTTGAGAAACAGGCCTCAAAGGCCGTAGAGTTGTCCCTGAGCGTCCGAAGAATCTCATCTGCTTTCCTTAGATCTTTTAGCTGTTCGTTGGTAAATTGTTTGAACAGGCTCTGATCCATAAGATCGTCCCGAAAATTCTTTAAGTGAAATATGACATCTTCGGGTATGGGAGCCCGTTTAATGACATACTTGTGCTTAAAGAAAAAGGATAGTGATATAGCCGGACGATTAAAATTCACCAATTTAAGATTTTTGTAGGGTGAACCATTGGGTCGGTAGTAGGCCTTATATTCCTGCATATACTTAACCGGGATGAAGTAATATTCCAGATCGGGTTCCGACGGCAAAGCGCTAACCTGATTAGCAATTGGTTCCAGGCGCACACACTGTTCTTTGAGCATTGTCCGTATTGTTTCCAATGGTGCACTATCTGCTCGTTTGGAAGATTTTATCTTTTTTTCCATTATTTATATCTGCTACTTATTTACTATAAAAGTAAATAAGTAATTATATTAAAACAAGTCTTTTCTCCCCTTTCCAATAACAAAATAGTGAGATTGATCTTTTATCTATTTATCAATTCTTTTTTTGATTGATTTAGTAGGCAATAATTAATTGATTATCAGTTTATTACTCCGCCTAAACCGAGGTTTAGGCGGAGTAATAACGAGGTTTAAGCGGTGTTCTATATCTTGAAAACGGAGGTTTAAGCGGTCACAAACCGAGGTTTGGGCGGAGTAATAACGAGGTTTAAGCGGTGTTCACTTAATAAACCGAGGTTTGGGCGGAGTCAAATGTGGAAAAACTTTGAAGAGTGTGGGAAAATATATACCAAACCGAGATTTAAGCGGTGCAGGCCATTTGTTTTCTCTAAAAACGATGTCTAAGCGGTATATAACACTTGAATTCCTAGTAAAGCGAGGCTTAAGAGTTCATTGCTCCCAGTTTTCCAGCAAAACGAGGTTTAAGCGATATCTATCAATTTATATTTATAGCAAACCGAGGTTCAGTCAATATCTATCACATTTAAATAGTAGAAAAACGATGTTTGAGCGGTACCTTACAGGAGCCATCCTCATAAAAACGAGGTTTAAGCGGTGCATAGATACAAATCATCCTCAGAAAACAGAGATTTAGGAGACATTCTGCACATCGCCAATAGAAAAACGAGGTTTGAGCGGTGTATACCATTCGTCATCTTCAGAAAAACGAGGATCAGGCGGTATCCAGCACAAAACATCAGTAGAAAAACGAGGTTTAGGCGGTACTAATACTCCACAATTATAGAAAAACGATGTTTAAGCGGTATAGTTATCAAGCGATTTCCATGAAAAACGAGGTTTAGGAGGTATTCAGCACATCACACCAGTAGAAAAACGATGTTTGAGCGGTACCTACCACAAGTCATCCTCAGAAAAAAGAGATTTAAGCCGTGCATCGTCACCGACTTTCACACAAAAACGAGGTTTAAGCGGTATCAAGAATTTAACAACTGTAGAAAACGAGGTTTAGGCGATTCACACCAAGAGTCATCCTCAGAAAACAGAGGTTTGGGTGATTTGAAGCGCTCCACACTTATAGAAAAACGATGTTTAAGCGGTACAGTACATCTATTTTCCCTACAAAACGAGGTTTAGGAGGTGTAATTAGCAAGCGATTTCCATGAAAAACGAGGTTTAGGAGGTATTCAGTACATCACAATAATAGAAAAACGATGTTTGAGTGTGTATACTATGAGTCATCCTCGTAAAAAAGAGATTTAAGCGGTCACCAGCATTCCGCGCTCACAAAAAAACGAGGATTAGGCGGTGTAGTTAGCAAGCGACTTCCATGAAAAACGAGGTTTGGGAGGTATTCAGCACACCACCAGTAGAAAAACGATGTCTGAGCGGTGCCTATTATGAGTCATACTCAGAAAACGAGGATCAGGCAGTATCAAACACATCACATCAGTAGAAAAACGAGGTTTAGGCGGTGCAAATAATTGCTCATTTACATGAAAAACGAGGTTTAGGCGATGTAGCTTTACCGGTAACTTGCACAAAAACGAGGTTCAGGCGGTACCATTATCCCACAATCACAGAAAAACGAGGTCCGGGAGGGCAATGATGATGGATTTCCATGAAAACCGAGGTTTAGGCGGTATTCAGTACAATATACTAGTAGAAAACTGAGGCTTAGGCGGCGTAGCTCTCATCAATTCAAACAAAATTGAGGCCTGGGCGATGCATAATACAAGATATCTTTGGAAAAACGATGTTTGGGCGGTATTCAGCACTCCACGCTTACAGAAAACCGAGGTTTAGGCAGTTGGTGCTTCTTGCCTAATGAAAACAAGCAATAACTTTATAAAAAACGAGGTTGCCATTGTAAACTCTTTTTAATAGATTTGATCTATTGAATTTCAATTTTAGCTTATAAATTTTCCCATATGGAAATCAATAAGACCGCTGAGGATCAATTGGCCCCTGTGTTTATCAAACGTTCCACTAACTATCAACCCAATCTGTTTACTGAATCCAAACAGGAATTTACAGAATTGGAAAAAAAGATAGTGGTGTTGGTAGTAAATCAGATTGGCTATTTGGCTGTCAGAGGAGAGCTCAATCCACGCTCAAATATCACTGTTTCCATTCCTTTTTCTACACTCACCCGCGACCATCACCAACAAATTGCTGATGCGGCTGAATCATTGCAGTCTAAACGGCTCGTATACCGGGATGATACGCGGGATAAGTTTGATTTCATCACCCCCTTTCCGCGAGTACGCTCCGAATTGGTGGATGGGAAGCGCGTGATTGAGATCACTATGTTCTCCGATATGGTTCCACATTTTGCCGAATTAGGCCAGCGCTACACGAAGTATGATATAGATGTCATGCTTTCGTTGGGTTCAGTGTACGCTCAACGTATGTTTGAAATCGTGAGTATGTACCAAAATCGTAAGCAGTTTAACTTTACCTATGAGGTGGAGCAGCTTATGATGATGCTCAACTGTCCTAAAGGATATTCTTTCCATGATTTCAAGAAAAACGCTTTGGTGATAGCGCAGCGTGAACTTAAACGCAAGGCTGATATACTTTTTGACTGGAAGCCATCAAAAAAGAACGGAAAGCGCATCATCGCTCTGGAATTTACGATCAAGACGGCGAATCAGCTAGTCCATGAGGCTATTGAAAAGGATCGGCGCACCATAAATGAAATGCCCCTACACGAAGCGGTTCGCACGGCCTGGAAGCTGTTGGACAATTATAAGTTGAAGAACTGGCAGAAAGACCTAATCGCCACCGATTACGAGCTGCTGGAGATTTTCTTCCGCGTCGATGCGGAACTGGCTAATGGCCTGCGTCCAACAGTGAAGAACCATACGGCCTACCTGGTTAAATCACTGGGAATAGATCATATGAAGGCACCAGAGTCTGACAAACCCAGAAGCAACAAAAAATCAAGCCCTAATCAGTCCATACTTCCGTTGGGGCCGGAGGTGCGAACTGGCTCCGTACAGTCAATTGGTTCTATTCTCGGGGGAATTCCTTTTTCTGGGAATACGGATGAGCAATAGAAAAGATTTAAAGATCGTTTCCCCGTCCAATTATATCCACCACCTTCCATATGGATTTCAGGTCCTCGCGCTTCACATGGACAAAGCCGGCGTCTTCAGCATCGGCATACAGAGTTAGATATCCGCGGGCCAGCAGCTCGTTCTCCTTGATCCGGCGCAAGGCAAGCACTTTTCGGTAAAGCACAAGTACAAGCGTGGAATTCAGATAATCCCAGTCCTCCCTTTCGACAGGGCAGGCCAGAAGCCTCATACCGATCACATACCGAGGGGCCATTGTGCTGTCATTTACTCGGACTAGTATCAGGTTCGTGCAATCCCTATCCAAACCGCCATCTATCCAGGCTTTCTCAACCTCGCCCGTAAAGTCAGAGGTCGGCTCGAACACCGGGAGAAAAACACTTCTGTCCTCCTGGACAGAAACCTTATCATCTGATTCTGCCTCCTGAAACATCGGCAGTTGTCCTTTGAAGAGGTAGTTCGCATTTATGGATGGGAATCGTTCCAGGATCTCCACAATCGTACCATAGTTAGGCGTAGTTTCGCCTTTCAGCATTTTGTAAACCTTCACATTGTTGCTGCCAATCTCTTCGGCAAACTCATTCGCCTTCATGTCGAGCTTGTCTAGCAAAGCCTTGAATCGATATGAAAAATCCTCCATCTTCCTTTATTGAACAAATTAAATACTAACTTTTATTAACTAATTGTTTTTAAATGCTAATTTATGTTTGCAAATAAACACATATTTTTTTCAAATAGTTAACCAAAGCTTGAACTTAATTTTATCAATGGATATACACTAATACATCTCATCTCTCTTTTCTAAGATTTACAAGAAACGCAAACTGCAAGTCTCCGCATTAAAGGGCTGACAAGGGCCTATACACTGTAATAATTATAGTGGAAAGGGGAGAAAATATTCATTTTGTCAAAAAATCGACATTATGAGAGAAGAATATAGATTTTAAACCTCATCACGTTTTAGTATGTGCATCTCTATTTCTACACCATAAAATATCCATCAAGTAAGTAAGCCTCCTCTCAGCAGTATTAGTTCAGACTTTCTACAGGCTAGTAGAGATATAATTCCATCTTAATACTTTCAAATTATAATTTAATTTTAATCTAACTTTTGTTTAATATTTGTTTGAAAATTAAACAAAAGTTAGTATTTTTATATAGTCAAGATACATAATCAATTCTCGAACAAAATACAGGCACAACCAATGAATATCCCCATGCCGATTCCAAGTACCACAACTTCGGTTGCCATCTGCGGATTTGTTTCAGAAATAGTCCGCGACAACCCCACTAACTATCCATCATCTATAAGGAATACCGCTGACCATGAAGATCCGGAATTTGCCGCCCAAATCGAAGCCTACGAAGCATGGCAAGCCGCCATCTGGCTGGACTAAATAACTTTTGTCCGGTACCCACAGTATCGGGCCATTCCTTCACTTCAGACAAAATTGCAAATCATGAGAAGAATTAAAGCAGAGGTCACCCTACATGGAATCGAAATCTCCGTACGCGGAACCTACGAACCCGCAGAACCGTCAGAATGGGACTATCCAGGCAGCGGGCCGGAAATAGACATCCAAGCTGCCATCGTGGGGGGAGTGGACGTACTGCCCTGGGTGGAGGCCGCCGATTGGATGGAGAAACTCGAAACCACCGTACTGGAATATCTCGGAGAACCCGTAACCGACCACTGACATGACACATACCCGCAGAAGAAAGGTAAGCTCTATTTCCCGCGCCAACTGGCGCTTGCGCCATACGCGCTTTTTGCCCGCCCTCATGCTGGGGGGTGTCTGGCTGGAGCGTGCCGGCTTTGAAATTGGCCAGACGGTCAGCATTGAGGTACACGAGGGCAGAATCATCATTAAACAAGACTAGACTTTTCAACAACACGTCCCCGGCGCTCTGGCACCGGGGACCAAAACTTAAAAAATCATGTTCATTCAAGCCATAAAAATTGATGTAATCAAAAAGGAAGTATACGGGCTCCAAATAAATGGTAATCTTGAAGGTCTATACTCGGCCATCGGTTGCGACAACGTCGAATGCATCGGCCTCAACCGGGGAAATGACCTTTGGATAGACGGAGAGGGGCTTTTACGCCATCCACAGCCGCCAAGGTTCAAGCTAAAAGGGTACCCTTTGGCCTTGACGGGCAACGGGCTGGTGTGTGGCTTTGATGGTGAGGGGGGCACCATCGGCACCACGCTGACAGTGCAGGCAGTGGCTGCGCTGGTCACCTTTTTGGGCGACGAACCGGACGGCCAAATGGCCGGTTTAGATTTATTTCAACCCCTCATCGAAGTGCTGGAACAGGGGCGTTCCAGTTTGCCTGTACAGCCGGATGGGGTGGGTGCGGAATGCAACCATCTCGTCCGCCAGGGCGACAACTACGGCGAGACGTGCCTAGTCTGCGGCAGTGTCACCGGTGGCTACGGATACTGGGGGGAGGGTAGCTCCGAATGTTTGCACCAGTGGGCGTCCATGGGAGGGGACAGCATATTCGAAATCTGCCTATACTGCCAGCGCACGCGGTCCAAAGCCAGCCATTCTCCAATCAAGGGCGACAAGGGGAGCGGATAGCGGCCGCTTCGCTGCGCGGGCCCAGGAAAAGGGTGCCCGCGCAGCGAAGCGGAATTTCGGATGGGCTTGAAACGCCAGAAGGCGGATACTTGAATCTGTTAGCACGGATGGAGGCTAAATTGTCAAAATGCACACCCTGAGAGTCGGCTGTACCTTCCCTTGGGGTAGCTAAAGTTTCAGTCAAATATAAAATCCATAAAATTCTTCCAATTTTTTATGATACCTCCTTCAATCGTTTAGAGTCCTGGAACCTTTCCGGCTCACTATCAGGGAAAATCAAGGGAATTATTTGAAATGGACTTTTAAAAGTTCAGAAAGCGATACCTTTCTGAACCCTGCCTAGTGTCGGGGTTTCTTTTTTAATTTACCCGGAAAACAGGGTCCAAAAAGTAGGTCCAGATCAAAATCTAGGCGTATCTTTATGGACCTAACTTTTTGACCGTATTACGAACCAACTTATGAACCATACCTTCGGCTACGCCCGTGTCTCCACGGTCGATCAGAATACCGATACCCAAATAGAAGCCTTGCAGAAGTATGGATGCGACCGCATCTTCCAGAAAAAAATCTCGGGACTGGCTACACAGCGCCCAGCCTTGGATGAAATGCTCTCGCTCCTGCGGCAGGGGGATACCGTGGTAGTATCACGTTTCAACCGTCTGGGCCGGAGCCGGGACCACCTGATCGGACTGATCGGATATTTCGTCAATCGCGGCATCATTTTCAAAGCCTTGGACCTAGGCATTGATTCCAGCACCCC
>CATMVR010000149.1 GCA_950075905.1 uncultured Persicitalea sp.
CACCCAGATGTGATTCCCCAGAAGGACAAGCAGATCCAGGCGCCAACATGTGTGAATGAGATCAGTGCCACCCCAACTGAGGCGCAGTGGTTCGAGAAGGTCAAGGTGACCAATGGTGGTGCTGCTGGTAAAGGCCGTCGAACACCCCCTGCCCGCGCCAGGCCTCGGCTACGCAGATCTGCCCCATGATGTAGTAGTTGCTTTCCGATAGCATTTTGCCCCGCCAGGGTATGCGGGTAAAGAGTTCAAACATGGGTTTCAGGTCCGAAATGTACTCGCCCAGCGAAGGCAGCATGGCTAATGCGTAACCAACAACCTGATCGCCGTCTTTGGCCACGATCTGCGGCGTATTGCGGTGTAGCAGGCCTATTTCCTCCCAGCTGTGGCAGACGGTCACGAAACCCTGCGATTTTTTTACATCTTCCGGAATATTGGTTTTCAGGTTGGCTGCCTGCAATGCTAAAATTTGTCGCAGGTCGTAGTTGGTTTGGGCGGTAGTGTAGGAGAGGGGCACAGGGTAACAATACTTAGTTCGAAATATCCCGAAAGGTAGCAACTTTTGGGATGTTGGTTGCCGAAATGGGGTTCTCGTTGGCCAAGATAAATCCGAAGACCCCTGATTATCCCTGCAAATTTGGAATTAAATTCTAAATTTGCAGGGATAATTTTTAAAACATGGAATTTAGACGTCTAGTTACAGACAGAATCCTCGAACGGATCAAACACTTGCCCGCGGTGGCCCTGCTGGGCCCCAGGCAAGTTGGTAAAACAACCCTAGCCAGGTACTTACAAAAGGAACTTCCCAAAGAAAGTATCTATCTGGATTTGGAATCACCCGAAGACAACCAAAAGCTGTCAAATGCCGAGTATTATCTGATCCAAAGGGAAAGTAAGCTGATAATCATAGATGAAGTGCAGCGAATGCCCGAGTTGTTTCCGGTACTACGATCTGTAATTGACCGAAAAAGGGAAAATACACGGTTTATGTTGCTGGGCTCGGCTTCTCCCGAACTATTGGCAAAGAGTTCCGAAACGCTGGCTGGACGGATTTCCTATATAGAAATCTCCCCCCTGGTGTATCCGGAAGTGGCGGATAGTTATTCATTTGAGCAGGTATGGTTGCGGGGTGGTTTTCCGGATATGTTGACTGCTCCCAGCGACGAGGTGAGTTTTGAGAACAGGACAGACTTTATTCAGACGTATCTGGAAAGGGAACTGCCTCTATTGGGGCTGTCGGTATCACCTACCCTTTTGAGAAACCTCCTTCGGATGCTGGCGCATGTGCATGGAAATGTTATCAATTACAGCGATTTTGCCAAGTCATTGGGCATTGATGTCAATACGGTCAAGCGGTATCTCGATTATTTTGAACATTCTTTTCTTATCAGAAGAGTGCAACCCTATTTTGTCAATAGTTCCAAACGATTGGTAAAATCGCCCAAGGTGTACATCCGGGATTCGGGGCTTTTGCACGCCGTAGCAGGCATAGAGCGGCAGGAGGATTTAGAGGGATATGTATTGAAAGGCAATTCCTGGGAGGGATTTGTGATTCAACAAGTCATAGCGCAGTTGAAGCCGGGCGTATACCCCTATTTTTATCGAACGCAGGATGGCACAGAGCTGGATCTGGTGCTGGTAAAGGGCATTCTGCCAGTTTTAGGCATAGAGATAAAGTACTCCAACGCGCCCAAATTAACCAAGGGAACTACCCTGGCTTCGCAGGATTTAGGCGACATTCCGGTACTAGTCGTGACGCCATCGGTAGCCGAAGACTACGAAGCAAATGCTATTGCAAAAGTTACCAGTTTAGAAAGGCTCTTCGGGCATCTCCGTCAATACAGAATCATCTAGCGTTATGCTCCCAAAAAGATGAAAGGTTAGAGGCTCAGATCCACCGCTTCTTGCGGAAGAACCACAGCACCACCAGCGACGACAGGATCATCAGCAACAGCGAGGCCCAGAAGCCCCACGACCAGCCCGAGGGGGGCAGCGATACGAAGTTCATGCCGAAAATACCCGCAATGAGGGTAGGCGGCATGAAAATGATGGTCACGACGGTGAATATCTTGATCACCTGGCTCTGTTCGAGGTTGATCAGACCCATGAAGGTATTCTGCAGGTATTCCAGCCGTTCAAAGTTAAAGGTGGTGTATTCTAGCAGCGAATTGATGTCTTTCAGAATAATGCGCAGGTGCTCCTTGCGGTCTTCAGGGAAATACTGGCTCCGCAGAATGTTGGAAAGTACCCGCTGCTTGTCAATGGATGTTTCGCGCAGCATCATGGTAATCTCCTGCAACGAACTGATCCGGATCAGTACCTCCTGCCGGGCTTTCTGCTCGCGGATGAGGTCTTTACTTATAGAAGAGATGTCGCGCGAGATGGCTTCCAGCGAGTCAGCGTCGGCCTCGATGCGGGTTTCGAGTAGCATCAGCATGAAGTCCACGCCGGTCTGAAAGGTATCGGGGCTTACCTTCATTTTCTTCACCGTATCGGCAAAGGTCTTGGAATCACCGCGGCGATACGTAAACAGCACATTTCCCCGTAGGATAAAAGACACGGGGTAGGTTTGGTAGCCATCCGCGTTGATCTGCAAAAAGTTGGAGTTGGCATTGATGGTGTCGTGCTGCTCAAAAAACCGCGCGCTGCTCTCGATCTCCACGATTTCCTGCGGCGTCTGAAAGTCAATGTCGCACTTGGTTTCCACCCACTCTTCTTCCTCTTGCGAGGGTGATTGCAGGTCTATCCACAGGGGGGTACTAATGTGGCCCAGTTCGCGCACATCGGTTTCGCGCCGGACCTGCCGGCCTTCTTTGTAATAGATACGTACCATACTTCCAAAGATAGGGAGAAACTTGACCCGGAGGAAATTTTCCGGGTAGTAGGGAAGGTGTGTCGTTTACTCGTCGACGTAGTGTGGTCTTACAAAGGAGATGTCGAAAAAAAATATCTCTCTTTGCCACAAAAATCAACCCAGCGCAGTATACATATATATACTGGAATTTACTAGTTTCGTGAAATCGAAGTAACCCTTGCTACCTCCCTCTGAATGGAAAGACCTATCCTCTGCTTTTTTTTATTTACTCTGCTCACATTCAGGGCTATGGCTCAGGAAAGTGCTAGCGTGCAGCCAGAGCCAGTGACGCCGGAGCTGGCCTACGCCCGGGCCCTGTACGATTCGGCCACGGTGGAGTCGCAGCAGCTATACAATGGCCCGCAGTATTATATCTACGACAGCAAGTCAGAAGAACACCAGTTTTTTTTATCGGAAGAGTGGAAAACGGGAGACGTTTTTTACGACGGACAGCTCTTTTCGGAGGTACCCCTGCTGTACGACATTTTCAAGGATCAGCTGGCCGTGCGGTATACCCGGGGCGTGGGTAGTGTGGCTTTGCAAACCGAAAAAATACGTTCCTTCACCTTAGCCGGCCATACCTTCGTTCGGATCATCGCCGGCCAGCCTGAGGCCTACGGCTTGCGCACGGGCTTTTACGATGTGCTCTACGAGGGCAAAACCCGGCTGCTGTCGCGGCGGGTCAAAGAGCGCCTGCAGCATATTACGGATACGAAGATCGTCATCCAGTTTCCGCCCCGGGATGTCTTTTACCTGCTGAAAGATGGTCAGTACCGGGCTGTACACTCCAAAGCCTCGGTGCTGTCGCTGCTGGAAGATCAGAAAAAACCTTTGAAGAAATATTCTCGGCAAAATAAGCTCAGCTTCCGCGAAAACCGCGAAGAAGCCATCAAAGCCCTTGCTACTCACTACGACCAACTCACCCAGCCATGAAGATCATCCGAGCCCTGGCGCTCCTCATTTCCCTGTACGCAGGCGGCGCGCTGGCCCAGACCAAACCCGAGCAGCTGATCAACGGGCAGTTCAACGACATCCGGTTCCGGGAGTTTGTGCGGCTCATCGAGGCCCAAACCGATTACTACTTCTACTACGACGCCGATAAGCTGGACAACCTGCAGCTGTATATGCAGGTCAAAGACCAGCCGCTGCGGGCCGTGCTGGCGCAGGTATTCAAAGACACTGAGTACACCTACGCCATTGACGCCCAGCACCGCGTATTTATCACCAAAGGGGTGGCTATTATCACCCAGCTTCCGTCTGACTCGCCTACCCAGGAGGCCCTTACCTACGCCGCCCCGGGAGACGACGAGCAGGAGAAGCTACTTGCCACCGCCGAAAACAAGCTGCACGAAATCGGCCCCCGCCGGGTGCGGATACCGCCGGGCAACTCGACGGTGTCGGGCTATGTGCGTAATGCCGTGACGGGCGAGCCGGTGATCGGCGCGGCTGTGTATCTGCAATCGCCCCAGATTGGCGTAACTACTGACGTCTTTGGCTACTACTCGCTCACCATTCCGCGCGGGCGGCAGCGGCTGCTGGTCAAGAGCGTAGGGATGCGTGAAAGCTACCGGCAGATCATGCTCTACTCCGATGGGAAGCTGGACATCGAACTGCTGGAAAGCGTGACGGCCCTCAAAGAAGTGGCCATCAAGGCCGGGCAGGATGCCAACGTAGCCGAAACCTCCATGGGGCAGGTGAAGCTCTCCATCAAGACCCTCAAACAGATTCCGACCGTAATGGGCGAAACCGACCTGCTGCGCACGGTGCTGACGATTCCGGGCGTGAAAGCCGTGGGCGAAAGCAGCGTGGGCCTCAACGTGCGGGGCGGCTCGGCCGACCAGAACCTGATCTTGTTCAACGACGCCACAGTGTACAACCCGTCGCACCTGTTTGGGTTCTTCACGGCCTTCAATCCCGATATGCTCAAAGACGTGGAGCTGTACAAAAGCACCATTCCGGCGCGCTTCGGGGGCCGCCTGGCCTCCGTGCTGGACATCAACAGCCGCGATGGCAACAAGAAAAAATTTGTGGGCTCGGGGGGCATTGGTCTCATCACGGGCCGCCTCACGCTGGAAGGGCCCATTATCAAAGACAAGTCGTCCTTCCTGATTGGCGGGCGCTCTACCTACTCCAACTGGCTGCTGCGGAGCCTGGAAAGCCAGACCTACAACAAAAGCCGGGCGTCTTTCTACGATGTAAGCGCCCATATCAGCCACGAGGTCAACGAAAAAAACAGCGTGTACCTGACGGGCTACCTCAGCAACGACAGCTTCCGGCTGTTTGGTGATACCCTCTATGGCTATCAGAACCAGTTTGCTTCGCTGAAATGGAAACATACCTTCAACGCTAAACTATATGGTAGCTTCACGGCTTCGCAGAGTACCTACCGCTACGCCATTGCCAGCGAGCAGGTACCTCTCAACGCCTTCGACCTCAGTTTTGGGATCAATCAGATGAGCGGTAAGGCGGAATTCAACTACCTGCTCAATGCCAAGCATACCCTGGATTTTGGCGTGAGTACGATCCATTACAAGCTGTCGCCAGGTACCTTTCAGCCCCGCAGCAGTGAGTCACTCATCATACCCGATGCCCTTGAAGCCGAGCAGGGGCAGGAAAGTGCAATTTATGTGGAAGATCGCTTTGAAGTCAGTCCCAAACTCCTGCTTACAGCCGGACTGCGGGTGTCGGTATTCAATTACCTGGGGCCTAAGACCGTCAACCAGTACGTGCCGGGCTATCCCATCAGCAAGCTGTACGCCGATGGCACCCAAACCTACGAGGCCGGCAAGTTCATCAAAACTTACGGCGGCCCCGAGTACCGCCTGTCGGCGCGCTACCTGCTGTCGGGTGATCTGGCCGTCAAAGCCAGCTACAACACCTTACGGCAGTACATCCACCTGCTCTCCAACACCATGGTGGCTTCGCCGACCGATATCTGGAAGCTAAGCGATACCTATATCAAGCCCCAACTGGGCGATCAGATCGCCGTAGGACTTTACAAAAACCTCCGGGGCAACTCGATCGAAATTTCGGTGGAGGGCTACTACAAGAATATCAAGAACTTCCTGGACTACCGGGGCGGTGACTCGCTTTTCATGAACCATGAGATCGAAACTGCCATCATTGCCACCCGCGGTAAAGCCTACGGCGTAGAGCTGATGGTGAAGAAAATGACCGGCAAACTCAACGGCTGGATCGGCTACACTTACTCGCGCTCGCTGCTGCAGGCCCTGGACCGCACCTCACCCGACGCGCCCAACAACGGTAATTTTTATCCCAGCAATTACGACAAGCCCCACGACCTGTCGGTGATCAGCAACTACCGCCTGAGCCACCGGTTCAGTCTATCCCTCAACTTTACGTATAGCACGGGGCGGCCCTACACGCCACCCATTGGCAAGTATACCATCGACGGTGCGCAGAGGGTCTACTACTCCTCGCGCAACCAGTATCGCATACCAGACTACTACCGCGTGGATGCCTCAATGAATATTGAGGGAAATCACCGGATCCGAAAGCTGGCGCACAGCTCCTGGACGGTGGCGGTATACAACCTGCTGGGGCGCAGGAACCCGTCTTCGGTCTATTTTCAAACGCGGGGCGGGGTAGTGAGCGGATATCAGCTCTCTATTTTCGGGCAGCCTATCCCGACCGTGACGTACAATTTCAGATTTTAACCAGTCATCCATAAAGCATTTGTCAAGTAGTGAAAAATAAACTCAAAACCTTATTTTACCTGGCTGGCCTGGCCGTGGGGCTGCTTTTTCTGAAAAGCTGCATTGAGCCCTTTGCCCCGCCCGAAATCACCAATGCCCGGCAGTTTCTGGTGGTGGATGGCTCGCTGAATACCAGCGCCGGAGCGAGCAGTCAGATCAGACTCAGCCGTACCCAGAACGTGTACGATGAGGGTACCCCCCGGGCCGAGCTGCGGGCCAAAGTGACCGTAGAGGGCGACAAGGGTAGCCGCTTTACCTTTGTGGAGGCAGAAAACGGTATTTATCACCTGGCAAGTGCCAAGTACAACGTGACCGAGAAATTTCGGCTCCGCATCAAAACGGCAGGTGGCCAGGAATACCTTTCTACATTTGTACCGGTCGTAAAGACTCCTCCCATTGATAGTCTCACCTACTCCGTCAACCCCGGCAAGGAGGGGGTTAGGGTATTTGTCAATACCCACGATGCCACCAACAAAACCCGGTTTTACCGGTGGAGCTTCGACGAAACCTGGGAGTACTACATGCCCCTATACTCGGGCTTTGAGGTAGTGGGAAAGGAAATTGTGTACCGGAGCGAGAATATCAATACCTGCTGGAGCGCTGCCAAGGCCTCTACCATCGTACTGGGCTCAACCGTAAAGCTGACCAAGGATATCGTGAAGGACCAGGTAGTTACCTACGTGCCGGTATCGTCGGGTAAGCTGCGCGTGAAATATAGTATCCTGGTAAAGCAGTATGGCCTTACCCAGGAAGAGTACGAGTACTGGAACAACCTTTCCAAAACCACCGAGCGAACGGGCAGCCTTTTTGACCCACAGCCCGCAGAGATCACCGGTAATATTACCTGCCTCAGTGATCCTACGGAGTTGGCGTTTGGCTTTTTTGGAGCTTCTACCCAGGAAGAGCAGCGCCTTTTTGTGGCCGAGCGTCTGGGCCGCGGCCCCACCTGTGAACCTACCGATACGTTGTCTTCCAGCGAGGTTTTTGAATCCATCGACTTGATTTTGAGCGAGTACATACCCGAAGGCTCCTTCGTGCCGGAATATATTATGGGAACCACCAACTGCACCGACTGCCGGCTGCAGGGCGGTACTATCAAAAGACCTTCCTTCTGGAAATAGATTTTAGCAAAAGACTTTTCACTCAGATCATGAAATATACGTATAGAGTTTGGCTGCTGGCACTGTTCGCTCCCTTGTTGGTGCAGGGGCAATCAGGGCCATTGGGTAGCCTGCAAAAGCAGGTGACGGACTACGCCAGCCGTCGCTACCAGGAAAAACTATTTATTCACCAGGACCGCCCTCTGTACGTAGTGGGCGAAACGATGTGGTTTAAGGCGTACTGCGTGGAGGCAGGCTCCCACCGAGCCAGCGATCTTAGCAAGGTTGCCTACCTGGAAGTACTCGACGGAGAGCAAAATGCCGTAGTCCAAACCCAGATAACCCTGGCGGCCGGGCGGGGCGAGGGCAATCTGGCCCTGCCAACCACCCTGAGCAGCGGTACGTATACCGTCAGAAGCTATACCAACTGGATGAAGAACTTCGGTCCGGATGCGTTTTTTGAAGCGGCGATTACCATTCTCAATCCTTTTGTAAAGCCAGAGGCGCAGGCCAGCGAGCAGGCATCGGGGCCAGCTTACGAGATGCAGTTTTTTCCCGAGGGCGGCCATCTGGTAGGTAGTGTTGAAAATCGGGTGGCGTTTCGGGCTACCGGAAAAGATGGGCGGGGGATCGATTTTCGGGGAGTTGTTATCAATCAGCAAAACGATACGCTGCTGCGCTTCGAGCCCCGGCGGTTTGGTATAGGGCGCTTTGTGCTCATGCCCGAGCCCGGCCATAAGTACCGGGCCGTGGTGCGGGATTTGCAGGGGCGGGAGTTGACCTATCCGCTTCCCGAGGTGTTGAGCCAGGGCTACGCTATACAGGTACAGGAGGCTAATCAGGGTAGGGTGCAGGTAGCCATAGCTGCGCCAGCCTTTGCCTCATCGGAGGTGTTTTTGCTGGCGCACACAACGGCGGGCGTTGCCTACGCCGAAGCGCGTCGCCTGGCAAACGGGCAGGCTATTTTTGAGATCAGCAAGGATAAACTTACTGAGGGAATTACGCACCTCACCCTATTCGATCAGGCTACCCAGCCGGTTTGTGAGCGCTTGTACTACAAAAAGCCCGCCCGTGAACTGGCCATTGACGCGCAGACAGATAAGAAAGAATATGCGGCCCGCGAGAAAGTGAGCCTGAACCTGACTGCCAGCGCTGCCCCGGCGGCGCAGCTATCGGTAGCGGTGTACCTGCTTGATTCTCTACCGTCGGCAGAGTCGGCCTCTATTGGTAGCTATTTGTGGCTCACCTCTGACCTGAAAGGAGCCGTCGAATCGCCTGGCTACTACACCCATGCTACCGGCCCGGAGGCCGACGAAGCCCTGGACAACCTGCTGCTGACCCACGGGTGGAGCCGCTACCGCTGGGAGGAGGTCCGGGCGGATAAAAA
>CATMVR010000150.1 GCA_950075905.1 uncultured Persicitalea sp.
TGAATGAGTGAAGGAGGGCTTGTGCCGACGGGGCTAGGTTTCTGGTACCTCGTTGACGGCCCGCATGAAAATATCACTCATAGTTGGGATATTTTCGCCAAATGACCGGATCTCTACCTGCGGAATCAGCTCCTGCAACAGGTGGTTGGCTGTGCTGCCCTCGGGCAGGCGTATTTCTGTACGTTGCACGCCAGCTGGTAACGCCCGAGTTTCGCGCACATCGTACCGCTCGGCCAGTCCGTTGAGCGAGCCGGTGTACTCCACAAAAAACGTGTTGGTCTTGAACTTGTCTTTTATGGCCTGCTTGGGGCCATCGAGTACTTTTTTTGACTTGTGGATCAGCGCGATGTAGTCACAAAGCTCCTCTACGGTTTCCATGCGGTGGGTCGAGAAGATGATAGTACTTCCTTTCTGGCGTAGTTCCAGAATCTCGTCCCGGATCAGGTTGGCGTTGATAGGGTCAAAGCCCGAGAAGGGTTCGTCGAGGATGATCAGGTCGGGCTGGTGGAGTACCGTAGACACAAACTGTACCTTTTGCTGCATCCCCTTAGAGAGGTCGGCCACGTTCTTGTCCCACCAGGTTTTGATATCAAACTTGGTAAACCAGATTTTTAGCTTATCCATGGCCTCGCTTTTCGAGAGCCCTTTTAGCCGGGCCAGGTATAGCAGCTGGTCGCCTACCTTCATTTTTTTGTAAAGGCCACGCTCTTCGGGCAGGTAACCGATGCGCCGGATGTGGTTTTCGTTGAGGGGTGTCCCATCGAAGAGGATTTCGCCGCCATCGGGACCGGTAATCTGGTTAATGATCCGGATCAGGGAAGTTTTTCCGGCCCCATTGGGGCCCAGCAAACCAAAAATACTGCCTTTGGGAATATCAATACTCACATCGTCGAGGGCCCGGTGTTCGGCGTAGTCTTTTACAATGTGGCGGGTTTCTAATATATTCATTCGGTTACGGTTAGTTAGGTTATACTATGGGAAGCCGGCAGATTGGAAGTTCCTTTTGGAATGGCTTAAAATTGCGAAAGTTTTCTACCCCAAACAACGTCAATTCGGATGAATAACGTCCGGATGGGATAAATGGTCAATAATAAAAAACGAGCGGGAAGATACCGCTCGTCGCCAAAAAAAAACTTTTGTGTACACTCAGGTATAGCGGGGACGTATCTGAAACAGCACCCAGCCGCCGATTAAAAATGTAATGATAAGCCCAAAAAGGCTAAATGTGAGGACATTGACGGCCAGATTGACCAGAAAAGCGTAGTAGAGCATGTTCCAGCCCCTCATGCTTTTGTTGCGCAGAGGCTGAAAGGCCAGCAGATACATTACCGCCGCAATACCCAGGCCGATTATACTTACCCACATCTGCCAGGTAGAGCCATAGCTGGCAATGCCAATACTAAGCACCGAGACAAAGGAACCTACGCCAACCAGCGTCAGAAAACCAAGAATACCGAAAATAGCACCAATCAGAGCCCCCCAGGGAGCAAGCATGACCAAAAAGTCAGTAAGGCCTTCGGGGAAAGGCGGAAATTTGGCAAAGACATTGCCTACTTCTTTTTCAAGGGGAAGTTGTTGTTCCATAGATGTTTTATTTTAGGTTTAGGAGAAAGGAAATTTTTTCTGAAATCTAAGCTAATTTCAGAAAAGAAGCAATAGGTATCTGATAGTCAGCTACTATGCTGCTGATTTGACTGAGCAATCGGTCGAAGTTCGCCAGACGGAAAGGTCTGTACTCTCCAATTTTTTTGCTATGTTTAGAAATCTGTTCATTTCGTAGCATCTTCGAATCAACCTATTTTTCCCTGATCTTTATGAAAAAACTCGCACTGCACTGGCAAATCCTGATTGGAATGCTGGCCGGCATAGTGGCTGGTTATGTACTTTCGGAATTCTCGTGGGGAAGAGACTTTGTGGTAGACTGGATCAAACCCTGGGGTACCATTTTTATCAACCTGCTCAAACTGATCGCCATTCCTCTCATTGTGGCTTCGCTGATTAAGGGCGTGTCTGATCTGGACGATATCCGGCAGCTATCACGGCTAGGTACCCGCACGCTGGGGCTGTATATCGTGAGTACGATGCTGGCTGTGATGCTGGGGTTGGTGATCGTCAATGTGGCCAATCCGGGTGGATTTATCGAAGAGTCTACCCGTACGGACCTCATGGCGAGCTTCGGCGCCAACGCCGAGCAGAATGTGACTAAGGCGGGGGAGTCCCGGGACCGGGGCCCGTTGAGTGCATTGGTAGATGTGGTGCCCGAGAATGTGATCGGGGCGGCAAGCTCCAATGGCAACATGCTGCAGGTGATTTTTTTCGTTGTCTTTTTCGGAATAGGCCTGATCCTCATTCCGCAGGAAAAGTCCGATCCGGTAAAGCGTTTCTTTGATGGGGTAAACGAGGTAGTACTCAAAATGATCGACCTCATCATGCTGGCGGCACCCTATGGTGTGTTTGCATTGCTGGCAGCACTGGTGGTGGAGTCGCCTTCGGCTGATGTTTTCAAAGCCCTGGGTGCGTACGCACTGACGGTGGTAGTCGGTTTGTCTATCCTGATCTTTATATTTTATCCTACCATTGTCCGGATTTTTACCGGAATCTCCTACGGTGATTTTTTCCGGGGCATTTCCCCGGCCCAGCTCCTGGCGTTTTCTACCAGTTCCAGCGCGGCTACTCTGCCCGTGACCATGGAGCGGGTAGAAGAGCATCTGGGTGTGGAGCGCGAGGTGACCTCGTTTGTGTGCCCCGTGGGGGCTACCATCAACATGGACGGCACCAGCCTCTACCAGGCGGTAGCCGCAGTTTTTATTTCTCAGGCCTTCGGCGACGACGTCACCATCGGCGAGCAGCTCACTATCGTTCTCACGGCCACATTGGCCTCCATTGGCTCGGCGGCGGTGCCGGGGGCTGGTATCCTGATGCTGGTGATCGTGCTGGAATCCATCGGGGTCAACCCCGCGGGCATTGCCCTTATTTTCGCCATCGACCGTCCGCTCGACATGCTCCGCACGGTGGTGAATGTAACAAGTGACGCCACCGTGACGCTCCTCGTGGGGAAAAGCCTGGGTAAATTGAAAACTCCGAAAGCGAAAGAGTGGGACGACCACTTGGAAGAAAAGGTGTAGATCGGCCCCAATGGGCCAAAACTTTGTGGATATCCAAAATTTTCTTTATTAATTTACCTTAGCACTTTACTTTATACGAGCCGGGTGAAAAGTTCGTTCAATCCTTGGTTGGTCAGAGGTTAATTATGAGAAATTTTTTTTTTCTACTTTTCTACGGTCTGCTGGCGCCCGCCTTGGCCCAGATCCGGGTAGAGGTGTCGCTGGCGCCTTCTATTGCTGAGCCGGAAACCCGGATATTTTTAGCCAGCAGTTTCAACAACTGGGTACCCGGCGACCCAAAGTATGAGCTGACGCGCCAGCCGGATGGCACCTACTTCATCGTCATTGCCGATACCCTCCGCTACTTCGAGTATAAGTTTACCCAGGGCTACTGGACCTACGTGGAAGGGAGCGCCGTAGGAGGCTCGCGCCCCAACCGCATCTACAATCGGAGCGCCGACGCTACCCCCAACCAGATCACCGCCCTCATTGAAGGCTGGGAGCGAAAGCCTACCTACCGCTTTATTGTCAAAGATATACCCGAAAATACCCCCCAGGACGCGACGCTCTACATCACGGGGAACTTCAACAACTGGACTACCAACGATGAGAACTACCGCTTGCAGAAGCAGGTAGACGGCACCTACCAGATTCCGATCATGACCGATCTGGAGCGGCTCGAATTCAAGTTTACCCGGGGTACCTGGGAGAGCGTGGAGGGGCAGGCCAGCGGCAAAGCCCGCCCCAACCGCGTGCTGCTGCGCAAAAGCGATCTGGATAAACTCGATGCCATTGAGCTGGAAATAGAAAGCTGGGAGGATCTGTCGGGCACCTTCAATTATTACTCCATTTACGACCTGCTGCTGCTGTTTTCGGCTTTTCAGTCTATTCTTTTGATCATTGCCATCTCTTCCCTGCAGGATTACAACCGCCGGGCCAACCGCTGGCTCATCATTGCGCTGGGGTTTACGGGCCTGATGGTGTTCGTGAGGGTGGTTTCTGATTACAGCGCCGTGGCCCAGCAGTACACCAAGCTGCTTTTTCTGCCCGACTTCGTGCTGCTGCTCTACGCCCCGCTGTTTTATTTCTACATCCGGAAGCTACTTTTTAAGGGGTCCAAGCTACCGCCGCGGTGGTGGATTCACTTTCTGCCCGCTATCGGTCAGTTTTTTCTCTACCTGCCCTTTTTTTTAATGGATTCCAAGGCCTTGCAGCACAAGATTGTCAACCGGGAAGCGGACCTTGTAACAATATGGCTGGTGGTAGGTACCCTGGCCTGGTTTTACAACCTGTACTACTGGTTTATCTGTCGGCGGTCCATTCGCCGCTACCAGAGAGAGTTTGCCACCCACGCCTCCTACGAGCAGAATATTCAGTACCTGTCTACGGTAGTGGTTATTCAGGGAGTGTGCCTGAGCTTGTGGGCATTTACCGGCATATTGCTGGGTTCGTCTTATGTTTTTGAGCTGCAGGTGGCTGGCCTGGTCGCAAAAAGCGTCGATACCATTTGGCTGGCTTTTTCGAGTATTCCGTATTTTCTGGGCTACTTTGCCATTCATCAGCCTGAGGTTTTCAAACTACCCACCGAAGAAGCGGCGTTTTTTTCCAATGTGCCTGCTGTGGCGGAGCCAGACAAGCAGACCGCTTTAAAGGAAGACCACGACCCCGATCGAGCGGAGCATGCGGAGGAGAATCTTCTTCCCTTCAAGGAAAAAATAGACGCCTACATGCAAAAACACAAACCCTACACCAACGCCGGGCTGACGCTGAACGAACTGGCCGGAAAACTCAAAATGTCGCCGCACCTGCTGTCGAAAGTGATCAACGACGTCTACGAAAAAAACTTTTTTGACTTCATCAATAGCTACCGTATCGAGGAATTCAAGCTCAAATTTGAAGACCCGCGCAACAAGCAGTTTACCATGCTGGCGCTGGCTTTTGAGGTAGGCTTCAATTCCAAAACGGCCTTCAACCGCGCCTTCAAGAAAATGACCAACCAGTCGCCCCGCGAATACTTTTTTGAGTCCCGCTTGGAGGACTAAACACATACTTTTTTGGCTTTTTTCTTCACCAAATAGGTGCCATTTTATAAAGTGGTGCCTATTTATATTTTGTAGTAGACTGATATATAATTTGTTATGAATAATTGGTCACTTGGAATGAGCAAAGAGCGCTTATTGGCAAAGTGGCACGACTGGTACTAGGTAAAGATGGTACTTTTGTAAGAATATTTTGAATGAGGATTTACTTCCACTTTGAATCATTCTTAACCTAACCTAATTTTTTCCAAAACGATTATGATTAAAAACTACTCGGAAAGCAGTATGATCGCATTATTCCGGGCTGTAAAAAGCCTCGGGTGCATGGCGCTGCTGGTGGCGCTGCTGTTTGGCGCGCAAGGCCTTGCCTCTGCCCAGACCATGGTATCAGGAAAAGTAACGGATACGCGCGACGGGTCTGAACTGCCCGGCGCCAGCGTGCTGGTAAAGGGCACCAACATCGGTACCCAAACGGATGTCAACGGAAGCTACCAGATCAGCGCGCCCGAAAACGCCGTGCTGGTTTTTAGCTTCGTCGGAAAAATTTCAAAAGAAGTAGCCGTCGGCAATCAGACGGTAATCAACGTAAACCTGGCCGACGACGCCAAGGCCCTGGGCGAAGTGGTGGTGATTGGCTACGGCTCGCAACGGAAGAAAGACCTTACGGGCTCGATTTCCTCCATTTCTTCGGCCGATTTTGTAAAGGGGCAGATCACCTCGCCTGAGCAGCTGGTAGCCGGCAAGCTGGCCGGTGTGCAGATTACCTCCAACGGCGGTGCCCCAGGCTCTGGGAGTACCATCCGTATCCGGGGCGGCTCGTCGCTCAATGCCAACAATGACCCCCTGATCGTGCTGGATGGCGTGCCCCTGGATAACTCAGGCATCTCGGGCGCTTCCAATCCGCTGAGTATGATCAACCCCAACGACATCGAAACCTTCACGGTGTTGAAAGACGCCTCCGCCACGGCTATCTACGGATCGCGGGCGTCCAACGGTGTAATTCTGATCACGACCAAAAAAGGATCGAGTACCAATAAGATGCAGGTAAATTTCAACTCGCAGTTTTCGTCAGCTTCGCCCGTCAACTATGTGGATGTACTCTCGGCCGACGAATACCGCGATTTGGTGAACACCCGCGGCAATGCCTCCATGAAAGCCCTGCTGGGCAATGCCAGCACCGACTGGCAGCGGCAGATCTACCGCAACGCGCTTACTACCGACAACAACCTGAGCATTAACGGCAACCTAAAAAAGGTACCCTACAGGGTGTCAGTGGGCTACCTCAATCAGAATGGTATCCTGAAAACCTCCAATATGGACCGTACCTCGGCCGCTATTGGCCTGTCGCCCGTGCTGATGGACGGCTTCCTGAAAGTAGATATAAACCTGAAAGGAGCCCTGACCAACAACGTGTTTGCCAACCAGGGTGCCATTGGTGCCGCCGTATTCTTTGATCCTACGCAGCCCGTGTACAGCGGCAGCGAGCGGTTGGGTGGCTTTTTTGAGTGGCTCGACCCCGCCACCGGCAACCCCAACACCCTGGCTACTCTCAACCCGCTGGGCCTTCTGACCCTGCGCGACGACCAGGCTACGGTGAAACGGAGCATCGGTAATATGGTACTCGACTATAAGATGCCTTTCCTGCCCGAGCTGCGCGCCAACCTGAACCTGGGCTACGATATTTCGCGGAGCAATGGCGGCATTGTGGTGCCCAATAACGTAGGGCAGCAGTTTGCCCGCGGTGGACAGGACAATGTGTATACCCAAAACAAGACCAACACCACGCTGGAATTTTACCTCAACTACACCAAAGACCTGTCGGCCATCGCCAGCCGGATCGACGTGATGGGTGGGTATTCCTACCAGGATTTCCTCCGCGACAACTACACCCTGGACAAGAACAACAACGGCGATGTATTCACCGATTTCTTTTATAAAACCCAGAACACCCTCGTATCTTTCTTTGGGCGGGCCAACTACTCGCTCATGGATAAGTACCTGGTCACTGCCACGCTGCGCCGCGATGGTTCGTCGCGCTTTGCGCCCGAAAACCGCTGGGGACTTTTTCCCTCCGTGGCAGTGGCGTGGAGAATCAACGAGGAGTCGTTCCTGAAAAATGTAGATGCCGTTACGGATCTTAAACTTCGCCTGGGCTATGGTGTCACCGGGCAGCAGGATGTGCTCGGCGACTACCCCTACCTGGCGCGCTACACCATCAGCCAGCCCAATGCGCAGTACCAGTTTGGCAACACCTTCCTCAATACGCTGCGCCCCGAAGGCTACGATGCCAACATTAAGTGGGAAGAAACCCAGACCTACAACGCCGGCCTGGACTTTGCCCTGAAGCCCGGCCGTATTTCGGGTAGCGTGGAGTATTACTTCCGCAAAACCAAGGACCTGCTGAGCGTGATTCCGGTACCGGCGGGCTCTAACCTGACCAACCAGATTCTGACCAACGTCGGGAATATCGAGAACAAGGGAATCGAGTTTACGCTGAACACCACCCCGATCTCTAATAAAGATTTCAACTGGGACCTGTCGTTCAACATTACCCGCAACGTCAATACCATCACCAACCTGACCAAGGTACCCAACCCTACGTTCCCCGGTATTCTGGTAGGAGGTATCAGCGGTGGGGTAGGCAACACGGTGCAGATTCATACGGTAGGCCTCCCGACGTTCTCGTACTTTGTGTACCAGCAGGTATACAACGAAAACGGGATGCCGCTGGAAGGCGTCTACGTAGATCGCAACCTGGATGGCCGCGTCACGCCCGACGACCGCTACCGCTACAAATCCCCGCAGCCTGATTTTTACTTTGGGGTTTCCTCGCAGCTTACGTATAAGAAGTTCTTCGGCGGCTTTGTGTCGCGGGGCAGCATTGGCAACTACATCTACAATAACGTAAACTCCACGGCCGGCACGTTCCGGCTCAACTCCAACGCCTTCCTGAACAACGTAACGCGCGACGCGCTGGCTTCCGGCTTTGCCAATTCGCAGTATTTCAGCGACTACTATATGGAGAATGCCTCTTTCTTCCGGATAGATAACATCAATCTGGGCTACAATCTGGGGAAAATCCTGAGTAAGAAGGTCGACGCCAGCCTGACGGCCAACGTGCAGAACGCCCTGGTGATTACTAATTACAAGGGCCTGGACCCCGAGGTGCAGGGAGGTATCGACAACAATATTTATCCCCGTCCCCGTACGTTCACGCTGGGTGTAAACCTCCGTTTCTAGTACCTGACCCTTTCATCGAACAAAATCAAGAGATACAATGAACTATCTGAAAAATATAAGCAAACTCACCCTGCTGTCCATAGGTCTGCTGGCGGGACAGTCCTGCGTGAACGACCTCGACCGCAAGCCCTTCATTGAAGTGACCTCCGCAACGGTATACCTCGATGCCGCCAACTACAAGCAGATTCTGGCAAAGCTGTACGCCGGTATGGCTGTGAGCGGGCAGCAAGGGCCCGCCGGTCAGCCTGACATCAGCGGCATCGACGAAGGCTTCTCTACCTACCTGCGCCAGTACTGGAAAGCCCAGGAACTCCCCACCGACGAAGCCGTCATTGGCTGGAACGACGGGAGCCTGCGCGACTACCACGATATGGACTGGACGTCAAGCAACGAGTTTATCACGGCGATGTACAACCGCATCTACTACCAGATCACGCTGTGCAACGAGTTTATTCGCGAAACCACTGAGGCCAAACTTGCCGAGCGTGGTATCAATGACCCCAATATCAAAACGTTCCGGGCCGAGGCCCGTTTTCTGCGCGCGCTGAGCTATTACCATGCCCTCGATATGTTCGGCAGTGTACCCTTCGTGACCGAAGCTGACCCCGTGGGCTCTTTTTTACCCAAGCAGACTACCCGGACGGAGTTATTTGGCTATATCGAATCT
>CATMVR010000151.1 GCA_950075905.1 uncultured Persicitalea sp.
TATTTCTTCGATGAGAACCTCCGGGGGGGGCAGATTCGCTCTCCGCTTGATTTTATGGTAGGCTCACTGCTGGCGCTGAATGCATACCTCCCCACGCCCAGTAGCGACCGGCCTAACTATGACCTGCTTACAAATAGCCTATTCCGCAGGAGCCGATCATTGGAAATGGAAGTATTGGAGCAGCCAACCGTGTTTGGGTGGCGTCCCTACTACGATAGCGGCTACTACAAGATTTGGATCAGCGGTACGACCCTGGGGCTTCGGGGTGAACTGACAGACCTCCTGCTGCGTGGGGCACCCGGGCAGGGATTTCGCACCAATCTGGTGGAGTGGGCTTCCATCGTAAGCACCAATCCCGGCGACCCTGAGGTGCTGGTGAAAGAAATATGGAATCTCCTGATGGCAGTTGACGTAACGAAGGAGCAATTGTACGAAATCATCGATGGGCCCTTCCTTGATGGTATCCCTCGTTACGAATGGACGGGCATCTGGTTGGCCTACACTTCCAGGCCAACAGACAATAATGCCTACCTCGATGCCCGGCAACGACTTGTGTCTCTGCTATCTTATATGCTTCGCCTGGCTGAATATCAGCTTGCTTAAGCACCATCACTTCTATTTTTCGCTACTTGTATGATAAACAGACGGTCTTTTCTTAAAACCACCGCCCTGACGGGCCTGCTGCCCTGGACCCTGAATGGACTGGGCGCCCGGGCCCTGGCCGGCACTTCTACCTCTTTCCTGAATGCGCTTTCCGGAGCCGCTGAGGCCAATGACCGCGTGCTGGTGGTGATCCAGCTCAATGGTGGCAATGACGGCCTCAATACCGTAATCCCCCTCGATCAGATGGGGCGTTACAAGAGTATCCGTTCCAATGTAGCCATTGCCGAAAACAAGGTACTCAAATTACGCTACCGCGAGCAGGCGGGGCTGCACCCGGCCCTGACGGGCTTCCAGAATCTATACAACGACGGGCGCCTGGCTATCGTAGAAAATGTCGGCTATAAAAATCCCAGTTTTTCGCACTTTCAGGCCAATGACATTTGGTTCAAGGGAGCGGTCAACTCCAATAACGTCACTTCCGGCTGGCTGGGACGCTATCTGCAGGGACAATACGCAGGGTACCCATCGGGCTATCCCAATAGCAAAATGCCCGATCCGCTGGCTATTCAGATCAGCGCGGTGGCCTCTACCGCCCTGCTGGGCCCTCAACAGTCGGTAGCCCTGGCGATTCAGGATGTAGATACCTTCGCGCGGCTTATTGGTGAGAAGCCTACCGCGCTGCCATCTCCTTCACTTAGCTCTATCGCCAGAAACCACGTGCAGTTTGTGAGAGACCAGCAGACGCTTTCGGTAGCCTACGCGGATCAGCTCAAAGCCGCCGCGGGCAAAGGTACTAACGCCACGGGCTATCCGGCCAACAACCGCCTGGCCGATCAACTCAAACTCGTGGCCCGGCTGATTCACGGCGGACTGCAAACCAAGGTATACTACGTAACATTGGGGGGATTTGATACTCACGCCAATCAGGTAAACACCACAGATACGGGCACCGGTACGCATGCCAATCTGCTACAGCAGGTGGGTGATGCCGTCAAGGCCTTTCTGGACGACCTGAAGCTGCTGCGGGTAGACGAGCGCGTGGTGGGGATGACCTTCTCGGAGTTTGGCCGGCGGGCACTCTCCAATGGCAGCCGGGGCACCGACCACGGCTGGGCGTCGCCTCAGTTTGTGTTTGGCGGAGGCATCAAAACCCAGTGGATGGGGGCATCGCCCAACCTGACGAGTCTGGTGAACAATAATATCAATATGGAGTACGACTTCCGGCAGATGTACGCCAGCCTCCTCCGCGACTGGTTTGGGGTAGACGAAGCCACCGTCCGATCTATTTTACTGGGGCAGGATTACGAGGTATTGCCCATTTTCCGGGAAACTATCACATCGGTGGAGCCTGCATCAGACCTGCTGGTGCTGTACCCTAACCCCACTACCAGTGAGGCAACCGTCAGCTGGCCCGCCGGCGAAGAGCTCCGGGAGATTGACCTGGTGGATTTGGGCGGCCGGAAATTGCGGGTACCTTCTCAGGTACTATCCCCCACAAGCCGGGTACTTGATTTGCGGCAGCTGTCGCCGGCCTCCTACATTTTGCAGATTCAGACCAGCCAGGCCCGCTACGTTCGCCAACTGGTTGTGCATTAAGCAGTAACGTTCAGAATCTGTTACAAATAGGATATTTCGAATAAGTTAGTATACAAGTGAGTACGTATCTGACAGCTTCCCGATGAAGGAAGCTGTTTTTTTTTATTTTCTTCATAGGTTTGCAATTACTTGTGTATCAATGGATACTGGTAATAATTTATTCATAAGTGACTGATAAGTAGCATTCTGTATTTTTCTGATTTTTGACCGTTCACACAATACTCCCCCCCTTTTGCAAATATTTTGGGCCCAATTCCCGTTTTTTGTGAACCGGGCTAATCCCTGGTATAGATTTTACCGTAATTGTATTTAAAAAAGTTTACTATGTAATGACGTATACGCATGGTGTCTATGACTTCATGGTTGATTCATTCACAACTTAAACTACATGCTAGTATGAAAATTTACAAATTGAAGTGGGCAGCTTTGTGCTTCGCAGGAGCACTGGCCTTAGGTGGATGTGGTACCGCTGACGATCCAGGCGTTGATCCGACGGGTTCCAACGGGAAACTGAAAGTGGAGATAACAGACGCGCCCATTGATGAAGCTTCGGTGAAAGGTGTATTCGTAACGGTTACCGAGGTGCAGGTCAATGGACAAAAGTGGGAGGGCTTTCAGGGGCCTAAAACAGTAAATGTACTGGAATTGCAGGGCGGAAAAACCGCTTCTTTGGGAGAGGGCGACCTGTCGGCCGGCTCGTTTGACAAGCTGACCCTGGTGCTGAACCACGAAAAAGATGCGAGCGGCAATGCGCCGGGCTGCTACATTTTGCGGCAGGATAACTCCAAGAATAAGCTGAGCCTGTCGGGAAGCGCTACTTCCAATATTGATATTGCGGGCCCCAGGGTAGATGTACCCGAAGGCGGATCGAAAGAAGTAGTCGTGGACTTTGACCTACGCAAGGCGATCAGGGAGCAGGCGAGTGCTTCCAACGAGTATGCTTTTGTGACAAAGGGCGAGCTGCAATCGTCGCTGCGTTTTGTTCAGAAGGATAACGCCGGTAGTATCAAGGGAAAACTGAATAACTACAACGCCTCTACCAATGGAAAAGCGGTAGCGTACGTGTACAAGAAGGGTTCTTTCAATCAGAACACGGAGGTAAAAGGCCAGGGCGATAGCCAGATCAAGTTCAAAAACGCCGTAACGAGTGCGAAAGTGAATGCCGATGGTACCTTTACGGCCGCCTACCTACCCGAAGGTGAATATGAGCTACATGTGGCTACTTACCGTCAGGAAAGTTCAGGAAAACTTGCCCTGAACGCTTTGCTGAACCTGGGAGGAGGCGCTTCGGTAAATTCTATTTCTGTAAAAGCTAATACCCAAACCAGCCTGACGCTGTCAGTGACAGGTATACTGGGCGATCTCCTGTAAGTATAAGGTACTTCAAGCAAGAAATTAAAAATCGCCTCCGGGATTTGCGTTCCGGAGGCGATTTTTATGTGAGATTCCCATAAAGATTACCGGCTACCCAGGGCCGACAGTGAAGGTGGGGCATCCTCTTTTCTTGTCCCCCATTTCTTTCCCGGATTTTTGCCCATGACCAGCACTAGTTCGCCGCCCTTTGCTATTTCCTGGTGCGTCAGGTAGGTACGCGAAAAGGGCTTGCCGTTCAGCGTAGCCGACTGGATGTAGGGTGTAGCGGCGCTATTTCCCCGGCAGCGGATGCGGAAAGTTTTTCCATTGTTTTGCTGCAAGGAAGTTTCTTCAAACACCGGGCTACCCAGCACGTAGTACGGCGAGCCGGGACAAACCGGATACAGCCCCGCCATGCTGAACGCCAGCCAGGCCGACATCTGCCCACCGTCTTCGTTGCCGCTCAGTCCACCGGGTGAGGTGGCGTATACCTCGTAGATAATCTTTCTTACCTGCTGCTGCGTTTTCCAGGGCTCGCCCGCCCAGGCGTAGAGGTAGGCAATCTGATGGTTGGGCTCGTTGCCGTGCCAGTAGTGGCCCTGCCCGAAGAGGGTATCCAGTTTCCCGATGAAAGCCTGCCGGCCGCCCGTACTATTAATAAGTCCGGCCACATCCTGCGGTACAAAGTACGTGTACTGCGCCGGCGACCCTTCGGTGATAAAGCTGGCTCGTTTGGCAAAGGGGTCAAAGTTGCCGCTCCATGAGCCATTTGCGTAGCGTCCGCGGGCGTAGCCGGTAGCGGGGTCGATCACGTTGCGATAGTTCAGGGCCCGGTTTGCCAGTAGTTTGGCATCCTCCTCGTGACCCAGAGCTTTGGCCAGCGTGGACAGGCAATAGTCGTCATAGGCGTATTCGAGGGTGCGGGAGGTTTGCTCGCGCTTGTGAAAGGCCTGCCATACGCTATCTTCCAGGGGTACGTAGCCGTACTTAAGGTAGGACGTCAGCGCCCGGCGGCCCTTACCGGCCTCGTAGCTTTCGGGGTCAGTATTGGGCTGAAAAGCGTTCTGCCGGAGGTAGGTGTAGGCGGTTTTTACGTCAAAACCTCGTACACCCTTGGCGTAGGCATCGGCCATGACGCTCAGCACGTGGTCGCCAATCATGGCGGCGGTGTACTGGTTCCAGCAGGGAAAAATAGGCATCCAGCCGCCTTGCTCGGCTTTCAGCGTCAGCGACTGCATCATGTCGGTAACTTTGTCGGGTTCCAGCAGAATGTGGAGTGGCATGGCGGCCCGGAAGGTATCCCACAGGCTAAAATCGCAGTAGTAGTCAAAGCCTTTGGTTTTCCGGATCGGCGTGCCGCCGGCAAAGGAGGGGTAGCTTCCGTCTACGTCTGAAAACAGCCGCGGCGAAAGCTTGGTGCGGTACAGAGCGCTGTAAAAAAGTACTTTATCGTCTTCCTTGCCCGTAACCTGCACTTTGCCCAGGGCGTTGTTCCAAAGGTCTTCGCTAGCCCTACGTACATCGGCAAAGGCGCGGCTGCTGGCTTCGGCTTTCAGGTTTGCGCGGGCGGCTTCTATACTCGTAAATGAAGTACCTACCCGCACCAGCACCGTTTTGGGAGTGGTACCAAAGCGCACGTAAGCACCCATGCTCTCGTTGCGCTGGTCTCCCCGGCCGGATGTGGCGCTGGCCTGGGTAGCATTGCCCTTCCAGGTACCGTACTGGTCGAAGGGCTGGTCGAACTGTACCACAAAGTAGCCGCTGAAGCCGGCGGGCTGCCCCGATCCCTGGTAGATGCGGTGCACGGGGTTGTAGCCCACAATTTCTCCTGCTTCCGGAAATATCTCCACGTAGCCCTGGCCCTCGTCGCTGTTGGGTTCTATAAGAATGTACTGATCAGCATTTTTTTCAAACGTAAAACTCAGTACACCGGCGCGGGCCGAAGATGTGAGTTCGGCCCTGACGGCCTGGTCGTCCAGATATACCTGGTAGTAGGCCGGGGAAGATACCTCCCGGCTATGCTGATAGGCCGAAGCCCGCTGGTTTGGTAGCGTTTTCAAGTTTCCCGAAACCGGCATGATCGTGACCGATCCGTAGTCCTGCACGCAGGAGCCATTGAGCCAGTGCGTCCCCCGAAAGCCCTGAATGGCCGGATCGTTGTAGTAGTAGGGAGCCACGCACTTGGTCTCAGTAGCGCGGGTTTGCGGAGTCCACTGCGTCATGGCGTAGGGCGTACTTACGGCGGGTATAGTCTGTCCTTTTAGCTCACTTCCGGCCTCACTATGGCTGCGGGCACTTTCGGTGTTGGCCGGGGCGGTACCAATGAGCGTATTTACGTAGCTGACGGGGCCCGGCTGGGCGTGCAACGCGCCCGATGCGGCCAAAAAGGTCAGGACGAGTCTGATTGCAGCAGATAATTGCATAGGATAGTTTTTCTGGATAAAAGGAAAGGGCAGGCAAAAGGGATTTGTTTATCTTGCAATCCTTACTTTTTATTGACGAATATTTATCAGTATTTCCATGAACATACATACGATCAATACGGGCTTTTTCAAACTGGATGGCGGTGCCATGTTTGGCGTGGTACCCAAGAGCCTCTGGAACCGGCATAACCCCGCCGACGAGAAAAACCTTTGTACCTGGGCCATGCGTTGCCTGCTGATTGAGCAGGGCAACCGGCTGATCCTGATTGATACCGGCATGGGCAACAAGCAGGACGCGAAGTTTTTTGGCCACTACGAGCCCCACGGAGACGATACCCTGGTTGGCTCTATCCGGAAAGCGGGCTTTGCTCCCGAAGAGGTCACTGATGTGGTACTCACCCACCTGCATTTCGACCACGTGGGCGGAGCCGTAGAAAACGCAGGAAACGGCCCCCGGCTGACTTTCCCCAAAGCCACCTATTGGTCTAACGCCGCCCACTGGCAGTGGGCCCTAGACCCCAACCCCCGGGAGAAAGCGTCTTTTCTGAAAGAGAATATTCTACCCATTCAGGAGTCCGGCCAACTGAAATTTCTGGAAATTGGCAAATCGCCTTTTGAAAACGTTGACTTCATTCACGTAGACGGGCATACCGAGCAGATGATGCTGCCCCTTATTCGTCACCGGGAGTCCACCCTGCTTTACGCCGCTGATCTACTGCCTTCGTCGGCGCATATCTCGCTGCCTTGGGTGATGGCTTACGACGTGCGCCCCCTGCTGACCATGCAGGAAAAGGAGTCGGTGCTGCGCCGGGCGGTGGCCGAAAACTACGTACTGCTGTTTGAGCACGATCCGGTGCATGAGGCCGCCGTGGTAGAGATGACCGAAAAGGGAGTTCGCCTGCGCGAAAGAGGTCCCCTGACGGGCTTTCTGTAAACTTTACTCCCATTCCGGTCGTTATAGAGAGGTAATTTGGGGATGAAACCAGGTTTTGGAAGAAAAACAACGGGGATGAAAATAGGACTTGTACTTTCGGGTGGTGGGGCACGTGGCTTGTCGCACCTGGGTGTGGCCAAAGCCCTGGCCGAGCGCGGCATTCAGCCCGACATCATCAGTGGCACAAGCGCTGGCGCTATCGCCGGTGGCCTGCTTGCCTATGGGTATACTCCCGACGAAATCCTCGAAATCATCATTGAAACCAATTTTATCCGCTCCGTTCGTCCTTCTTTTGGCGGCACGGGGCTTTTCCGGCTAGATCGCCTGGAAGAGGTATACCGGAAGTATATTCCCGAAAACACGTTCGAGTCGCTCAAAACTCCCCTGATCGTATCTGCCACCGATCTGTATGCCGGCGAAACGGTATGCTTTAGTCAGGGCGAACTGGCCCGGCCCATTCTGGCATCGAGCTGCCTGCCTGGCCTTTTTGAGCCTATTTTTTTTCAAAAGCGCTATCTGGTAGACGGTGGCGTATTGAATAATATGCCCGTGGAGCCCCTGGAAAAAGAGGTAGATTATATCATTGGCGTCCACTGCAATCCTTTCAAGCTCAAAACACCTCCCAAAAATACCCGCGAGATAGTAGCCCGGAGCCTGATTCTGGCGATGCATGCCAAAACCAGAGAGCGCTTCGACCGCTGCCACCTGCTCATCGAGCCGCCCGAATTGTGCGATTACTCACTGTACGATCTCCGCAAAGCCCGCGAGCTGTTCGTGCTGGGGTACCGTTACACCCGTCAGATTCTCCAGGAAGTTCCTGAGTTTGCCTAAATGTGGCCCGTGTTAGTTTCCGGTTTCCCTCTTATTTATACTAAATTTTAATTGCACTATTCCAATGTGAAATAGTGTGCGTGCATACTGTTGCCTCCCTAACTATTGCCCTTCAAAGTATATGTTTATCCAAAGAAATTATCGTCAGTTTAGGCTAACGGCGCCTATTGTCTGTTTGTAACTTTGATATTGTCATATTATTCAGAATTATATTTTACGAAAAGTCTACCAGTATTGTATAATATTTGGTATAATAAAAATTATTTCAAAGATTTGGATTGTATTATTGAATAATTACATTTGCATCCAGGATTACCATTTCTTAACCTAAATTAAATTGTTCATGAGGAAAAATTTACTGTTGAGCCTCTTAATGGTGTGCTCAGCTTGGGTGTATTCGTATGCCCAGGACAGGAAGGTCACCGGTAAGGTCAGTTCGGCCGAAGACGGTAGTCCCCTTCCCGGTGTGTCGGTGATTGTGAAAGGCAGCAACACCGGTACCAACACCGACTCCGACGGCAATTACTCCGTCAACGTACCTTCGGGCAACGCTACTCTGGTTTTTAGTTTCGTAGGTACGGTCACTCAGGAAATCTCCGTGGGCAACCGATCCGAGATCAATGTTCAGCTGGCTTCAGACACCAAAAACCTGCAGGAAGTAGTAGTAACGGCTCAGGGCATTGTGCGCGAAAAGCGCGCATTGGGCTACGCAGTAGCTACGGTGGCTCCCAAACTGATCGAAGACCGCCCTCAGGCAGACGTAGGCCGGGTGCTTCAGGGAAAAGTTGCGGGCGTAAACATCACACAAACTTCGGGCGTATCCGGTACGGGTACCAACATCGTCATCCGGGGCTACTCGTCCATTACGGGTTCCAATCAGCCTCTGTTTGTAGTTGATGGGGTACCTTTCAACTCAAGCACCAACTCGCGCGCAGGTTTTACAGGTGGAGGGCAGTCTGCTTCCAGCCGTTTTCTTGACATCGACCCCAACAACATTGAGAATATTTCGGTATTGAAAGGCCTTGCTGCTACGGTAACTTACGGAGATCAGGGGCGTAACGGCGTAATTTTGGTGACGACCAAGAATGGCTCCAAAAAAGCCCGGAAGGCTGAGTTTTCGCTTACACAATCGGTTTTTGCCAATCAGGCCCACCTGCCAAGCTATCAGAACGACTACGTCGGTGGTTTCCAGCAAAACCTGGGTTATTTCTTCAGTAACTGGGGACCTACCCTTGCTGAGG
>CATMVR010000152.1 GCA_950075905.1 uncultured Persicitalea sp.
GCGGGTGTAGGTGGCAATGCCGCTCATGCGCTGCATGATATTGAGGGCCAGGCGCTCAGCCAGCAGAATGGAGCGCGCGCTGCCTTCCACCGTAAGCACAATGTCACCGACTTCAACGCGGGTGCCGTCTGGAATAAGTACCTCTACTTTCAGCGAAGCATCTACCTCTTCAAATACGACCAACGCTACCTCTACCCCAGCCAGTACCCCGGCTTGCTTCACCAGCATCCGGGCGCGTTTGGTGGCTTCGGCAGGTACGCACGACAGGGAGGAGTGATCGCCGTCGCCGGCGTCTTCGCGCAGCGCCAGCCGAATAAGGTCGCGAAGTTCGTGAGGGTTGGTTTGCATCATGCCGGAAAAATACGGTGAAGTCCGGGAAGGTGCAAATTGCGGTGATAAATATTCATTGGAGCAAGCGACTGAAAAACACACAAAGGCATTTATGGACAGTGGAACCAGTAGGGTTAAGCCCGCAATTCCTCCGCCGACGCCCTTTGTTTGGGCTGCCTGACCAGCACCCGTCGCAGGCCGCCCGTAATAAAGCCGTACTCCACCGGCATACTCCTTTTTTCGCGCTGGCGCTTGGTGTAGTACGAAGTACCTACGCCCAGTATCAGGCCTGGCGCCAGCCACGGAATAAGTTGCAGGTAGATGGAGGTACCCTCCGGGTAGTAGCGGGTCATGTTGACGCAGAAGGCCGTGACCGTAGCAATGTAGGCGCCCATGATCCGGCCGATATGGCCAAAGTACCAGTGCATTTTTTCGGAGGGAGTTTTGCCCCGATACAGTTTCCAATCTGCGTTGGCATTGGTAAAAAGTACTACACCAAATACGCTAAACAGAATAGCCAGGTAGGTATTGTGCAGCACCAGCACCGAGTAGCCCGCATACCCCAGCATCAACAGGCCGCAACCCAGGGCGATGAGCGCCACGGTGCGGTCAAGGCGGGTGGCCTGGGTGGCCGATTTTTTCATTTTCAATACCCGATCGCCCGCAAAAGTCATGTAAAAGCTCAGGACGGCAATGCAGAGGAAAAATTGCAGGCGTACCTCCGTGGGCCGCAGCGCAAACAGGCCCAGCGTGGTCACAAACACCCCAAACATGGACCAGTAGTATACATTGCCCCAGAATTTGTGGGCCTTGCCGCCCTTTTTGGCCACCATAGGTACGATGCCGGTGGTGAGGGCCGAAAAGCCAAACAGGACGTGGATAAACAGGATAGTTTTGTAAAGTTCCATAGCGTTTGATTCAGGATAGAATGGGCGATTTTTTTCTTGACCTGACACAAATCTATGGGTACCAAAAGCACCACGCAAATGGAAGGGATAGGCGTCCCGCTTTTGGGGAAAATAGCACAAATTGGGGCTAAATGGCAGTTTTTGGGACGTTTGACAAAGCTATTTCTGGAAAAATGCTTTCACCCGGTCGCCGTAGCGGCGGGCTACGGGGATGGTAGTCACCTCGTTTTTGAGGTGCAGTTTGTACCCCTGGGCATTACCGTTGATGCTCTCCACCTGGTGCAGGTTTACGATGTAAGAGCGGTGGCAACGCACAATGTCGGCGGCATGTATCTGCTCTTCGATGCGGCTCAGGCTACTGCGAAGCAGCTTCTTTTCTTTTTTTTCGTTTTCCCAATAGACTACCTCTGCGTAGTTGTCGGCCGACTCGATATAGAGCAGGCTTTGAGTGGTTAGTGTGAGCGAATCCTTTTCATTTTCTGCCATTAGGGTAAGCTGGTCGGAGCCGGAGGCCCCGGTAGCTTCTATCCGAAAGCCGGTAGTGGCGTACTGGCGCAGCAGCCGGGTGTAGTTGAGCAGGGTAATTACCGTAGCCGGAATAATCCCGACGGCCAGGGTAATGCCTATCCAAGCCAGTATAGCCGCAGGGCCGATGGAGCCAATGCTTATTGATTCGGTGTAGAGGATATTGCCAACAGTAATCACGAGAATGACCACCACGTTATGAAAAATCTCTTTGCCGACGGTCCAGTTTTTCTCACTGTACCAACTCCGGAAAACGCGGGGACCAATAAAACTGATCAGGAGCAGTGCGACAAAGGTAACCGCCCCGAAGCCGGCCAAAAGCAGCAGCTTGTGTGGATGGTTCCAGTTAGCGGAACCGAAAGGTTGAAAAACGATCAGAAAAATACTTACAAAAGCCCCCGCACCGGCGGCCGTGAGCAGACTTCCCCGGAGCGTGGGTTGGGCGCGGGGATAAGGTTGGCGGAAATAGTTGATCATCCGTTAAATTTATCCCAAATTAACCAAAATCGGAATCCTTTTTCCAAAAGTGGTCACACTGGGCTCCTTCATCCAGGATTTGTAGAGTCAAACAGGCATAAATAAGCCTAAAATTCCTACATCTTCCATAAAAATCCAAAATTGAACTTTTGATTTTCATGGTAGACTTTGCCGGGAGGTGCCAAAGAGTCATTAGAGACGTTTGCATGGTACTGAACAGCAAAAGCGGTCCCGCGGGACCGCTTTTGCTGTTCAGTGTATAACTGGAAATAGATTACCGGCTAGCCAGCTCATCGGGGGTTGTATCCCTATCTCCACTTACCTGACCGCGTGATCTAACCGGTCCCAGCAGTAGAATGCCACACACATGCGGTGCCGCCATAGAGGTACCGCTAATAATATTGTAGCCGCCGCCCTTCCAGGTAGAAGAAATACTCACGCCGGGGGCGCAGAATTCGATGGGAGGGTTGCCAAAGTTCGAGAATGAGGCAAATACATCGCTGGAATTGTGGGCCGAAACGGTGTAAATATTTGGACCATTTGCCCGGGCCGGAGACGACGTATTGGCATCAGCGGAGCTATTGCCGGCAGCCAGAGCAAATTTTATACCGGCTGCGGCTGCACTGATAACGGCATTGTCCAGCGCCGTAGATACCCCTCCTCCCAAACTCATGTTGGCAGCATCGCCAACAGAAGCATTGGCCTTTACATAATCTACGCCCGCAATCACACCCGAGTTGGAGCCACTGCCGCTGCTGCTCAGTACCTTCACGGGCACAACTGTGGCCCCAGCCGCTACGCCCACCACACCAATGGTGTTGTTGAGAGCCGCTACGGTGCCCGCTACGTGCGTACCGTGGCCGTTGCCATCGTCTAAAGAATTGTCTTTACCACTGGTAAAAGCCGTAAATCCATAGGAAGCTACCTTCAAATCAGGGTGATCCAGATCAATCCCCGTGTCAATAATCCAGGCTCTTTTACCAGTTCCATCACCAGCTCCGCCTACCTTGGTGATTCCCCAGGGAATAGATTGGGAAGGCTGAGTAGTACCACCTCCACCGGGTTTTCCCTTCTGTACCAGCGTCACCTCAAAATCCTCTTCGATGTAGGCAATGGCGTCATCATCGGCGAGTGCCCGCAGCTGAGCCGGGTTAAGTTTGGCTGAAAAGCCCTGGATAGCGTTGGCATACACAAAGCCCAGACTTGCCTCATTGCCTCCATTCTTCTTCAAAAGCCCGAGGGCTTTTCCCTTCATTTGAGCGCCCAATCCACGCAGGGCCACGTCTTCTTTCAGTACTACTACGTACTGACCGGGAATGGGAGCAACGCCCTGCCGGGCCGACCGCACATTGCTGGGCACAGGGGCCGATTCCTGCTGGGTGTAGGGCTCGCTACATCCAATGAGCAGCCCGATCAAGCTGGCTGCGAGTAAACTCTTCTTCATACAATTGCTTAGGTTAAAAAAAGTGAAACGAGAACAGAAAAGTCGTCCTATTTAGATATTTTTTTCGAATTTTAATACACCTCTCCTAAATTTATTTGTAACTAATAATGTGGCGGTAGAAACAAAAGAGAAAAAGCACAGACTCCGGGACAGGTTGTGACTACTTTCTGCCCATTTGAATTTTCAGATGTTTTTGCATTCTGAGCACAAAAGGTTAGAATTACAGGATTGATTTTGTTTTTTTAGACAAGCATGCTTCCCTATGGAATTGAGAAAAATACTATCCCGAAAGCGTATTGCCCTGGTGGCCCACGACAACCGGAAGGCCGAAATGATGGACTGGGCCTACTACAACCGTACCACGCTCTCGCGGCACCAGCTGTACGGTACGGGTACCACCGGCAAGCTCATCGAAGAGGTACTCGACCAGTCGGTTACCAAGCTGTTGAGCGGCCCGCTGGGGGGAGACCAGCAGATTGGGGCCATGATTGCCGAGGAGCGCATCGACATGCTGGTGTTCTTTTGGGACCCCATGTCCGCCCAGCCCCACGACCCCGACATTAAAGCCCTGCTCCGCCTGTGCGTAGTCTGGAACATCCCCATGGCCTGCAACCGCGCTACGGCCGATTTTCTGCTGACTTCGCCCCTGATGTTTGAAGACTATGAGGCCCGTCAGATAGATTATAGTACCTATTTGAAGCGAAAACTATGAACTAAGCCAGCCGGGCGGCGGTTTTTGTAAGAAAAGAAACGAACAATGATTCTGCATACTACCGTTTTCGGTCCCGATACCATTCACCAAACGTATACCTACGAAGAATACCTTACCCTGACCGATGAGTTGGTGGCAACCGGAAGAACCTCCGGGGAAAAGCAAACGCCCGAACTGGCCGAGTACACCCGTCTGAACCAGTACCGCATGCGCCGGCTGGATAAAACCATTCGCCTGGATCTGGATTTGCAACAGCTGGCGTATCAGATCGCGGCCCCTCAGACCTGGTACGTACTCACCGAAGCCTGGTGCGGCGACGCGGCCCAAAACCTACCGGTGCTGGCCAAAGTGGCCGGGCTTAATCCCTACATTACGCTTGCGCTCCTGCTGCGCGACGAGCACCCCGAAATCATGAACGCCTACCTGACCAACGGCGGCAGGTCGATTCCCAAGCTCATTGCGCTGGGGGCCGACGGCAACGAACTCTTTACCTGGGGCCCGCGCCCGCAACCTTTGCAGGAACTGGTGCGGGCCTACAAAGCCAACCCCGACCGCCCCTACGCCGAATTTCAGGCTGACATACAGCGCTGGTACAATACCGACCGTACCCAAACCGTGCAGGGGGAGCTGGCCGGGCTGCTGAAAGGAATATATGTGTAATAAACTACTACTTTTGTAGGAAAGTGGACGGATACTATGCCTTCAAGTTATTTTAAAGATATTGCCGACGGAGTACGGACCACCGTAAAGGGAATGAGCCTAACCATGAGGCATTTGTGGGCGGCCCGGAAGCGGCGTATGCCCGGTGATGTGCGGAGCGGGTCGTTTTTTGAGCAGGGAGACGGGATGGTGACCATTCAGTATCCTTATGAAACCATTCCCATTCCGGACAATGGGCGCTACCGGTTGCATAACGAGATGGACGATTGCATTGTGTGCGATAAGTGCGCCAAAATCTGCCCGGTTGACTGCATCGAAATAGAGCCCATCCGGGCGGTGGAAGAGGTAGGAAAAGCGTCAGACGGCTCGCCGATCCGGTTGTACGCGGCCAAGTTTGATATTGATATGGCCAAGTGCTGCTACTGCGGACTGTGTACCACGGTATGCCCCACTGAGTGCCTGACCATGACCAAAACCTTTGATTACAGCGAGCTGGATATTCGGGATATGGTGTACGAATACGGCAACCTTACGCCCGCCGAGGCGGAGGAGAAGAAGCGCCTGCTCGAACAGTTCCAGAAAGAGAAAGAAGCCCTGAAAGCGGCCGCCAAGGCCACGCCTCCGACCCAATCTGAGGCAAAACCCGCTACGCCCCGTCCGGCTTTCCGGCCCGGTATGAAGCCCAAAACCGCAGAACCCACTGCGCCCGAAGCCAAGAACGAAGAAACTGAGCCGGTGGAAAAGCCAAAGCCCGCTTTCCGACCGGGAATGAAACCCAAAACGGCGGAGCCGGCTGCGCCCGAAGCCAAGAACGAAGAGGCGGAGCCGGTAGAAAAGCCCAAGCCTGCTTTCCGGCCGGGTATGAAACCCAAGACGGCTGCTCCCCCGACCGAAGCAAAAGCCGAAGACACCCCTGCTTCTGAACAGCCCAAACCCGCCTTCAAGCCCAGGATGAAGCCGAAAGCCGCTTCCCCGGCCGAACCCGAAGCAAAGCAGGAGGAAATAGCCGAACAGCCCAAACCTGCCTTCAAGCCCAGCATGAAGCCCAAAGCCACGCCCCCCGCCGAGCCCGAAGCGAAGCAGGAGGAAACAGCTCCGGCAGAGAAGCCCAAACCGGCCTTCCGGCCCAGCATGAAGCCGAAAGCCACGCCCCCCGCCGCGCCCGAAGCGAAGCAGGAGGAGGCAGCTCCGGCTGAAAAGCCCAAACCTGCCTTCAAGCCCAGCATGAAGCCTAAGCCACCCAAACCTAACAGCTAACCACCTAAAACCTAATAACCTACTTTGGAACTAGCCGTTTTTTATAGTTTTGCCGCGTTGGCAGTAGGGTCAGGACTTTTTATCCTGCTGACGCGCAACCTTATGTACGCTGCGTTTGCCCTATTTATGGCTTTGCTGGGTGTAGCGGCTCTCTTTGTGCTGGCTGGGGCTGATTTTCTGGCCATCACCCAGCTGCTGGTGTACGTGGGGGGGATTCTGGTGCTACTCATTTTTGGCATTATGCTTACCCGAACGGCCAGCGAGGACGATACCTCCCAGACGCCCAACCGGGTACTGATCAAACTCGGACGTTCCTTTTGGGGTGTCGGGCTCAGCGTGATCCTGTTTTTATTGCTGCTGGGCGTACTGGTCAACGCCAACTTCCGACTCAACGGACCGGCGCTGAATAGCCGCTCGACGATCCGGACGCTGGGCGTGGAACTCATGACCAGCCACCTTCTGCCTTTTGAAATCGCCGGCGTCCTCTTGCTGGTAGCCCTGGTAGGGGCTGCCTACCTGGCCCTAAACCGAAACCCTTCCCGATGAGCGCGCCCATACCCCTGTACCATTTTTTGATCGTAGCGGCAGCGCTGTTCAGCATTGGGTTGGCCGTGACCATTACCAAGCGCAATGTAATTGGCATACTCATCGGACTGGAACTGATGCTCAATGCCGTCAATCTCAACCTCGTGGCGTTCAGCCGGCACGATCCCATGCTGCTGCGGGGGCAGCTCTTTGCCCTATTTGTCATTGTAGTAGCCGCGGCGGAGGTCACCGTGGCGCTGGCCATCGTGCTGCGGGTATCCCACCACTACGGTAGTATTGATCCCGATGAAATGAATCAGCTAAAAAAATAAATAGGGTGCCCAACGGGTCTCTTTCCCACGTTATGAATTGGATTTTTGTTCTTGTCGCTTTTCTGTTAGGTATTGCTAACACCACCCAATCGGGCGTGAACTCACAGTTACGGATTGCGCTGGATAACCCCATTCTGGCGGCCATTATTTCGTTTTCCGGCGGGCTTACCGTTCTTCTGATCTCGTATACACTGTTCAATACTTCGGCGGTACCGCCACTCGACGCCTTTCGGCACATCAGCTGGTGGAAATTTACCGGTGGGTTGTTTGGGGCTTTTTTCGTCACGTCGGTCATCATGATTGTCAACAACCTGGGCCCCGCTAACATGCTCTGCCTTATTGTGGCCGGACAGCTCATTTCGGCCATCATCATAGACCACTACGGCTGGCTGGGCTTTCACGTGCAGCCGATCAACCTGGCGCGGATTACGGGCGTTATTTTTTTAATCGTTGGTGTATACCTGATCCTGAAAAACTAATTTGCCCATGGCCGACCCGATCCACTACCGCTTTTACCCTACCCTGCTCAATACCTTCGCCCGCTTTCAGAAGGGCTACCTGTCGGAGCAGGAACTCCTCGACCGCATCAACCGGGTGCCCGCGCCCCAAACCCAGGCGCAGGCTAAAGGGGTATCTTTTGAAGAAGCCGTGATCAAAGGGACCGACGAAGAGTACTTCGATCCTGAGATACTTCGTAAAACCCGCGCTCTGCTCCCGCGCCCTATGGTTGATACGCAGGTGTACTGCCAGTACCAGCTCGGCAAAGTACTGCTGTATGGCTACGTGGATGTGATTGGCCGCACCCTGGCTGTAGACCTGAAAACCACCGCCCGCTACACGCCGGGCCGCTTTGCGCTTGACCACCAGAACTTTTACCTGCTGGCCCTGCGCCCCAAAGGAGTACGCAGCTTGCGCTACGTTATTACCGATTTTCGGGAAGTATACCAGGAAAACTACGATCTGGCCACCGATTTTTCGGTTCAAGAAAAGCAGGTACAGCTTTTTTGCGAATTTCTGGAAGGGCACCGCGACGTTATTTCCGATACGAAAATCTTTAACAGCTGATTTTCGAAAACTGACTGCCTTGATTTGATAAAAAGCTGACAGCCGACCGCCAATCGCCGAAAGCCGACCACCAAAAGCCAACTGCCTTTTCCGTACTTTTGTGCCGCTATCTGGCGTTTTTGTTTTATGAAAAAAGGAATTCTGCGATTTATTATTCTTCTGGTGGTTTTGATCGGCGTCAATTGGCTGGCGTCCTTTGTGTCGGTACGCTGGGACCTGACCGAAGACAAGCGCTACTCTATTTCGGAGGCTACTGAGCGCCTGCTGGAAGGCCTCGACCGCAATGTACACGTAACTGTTTACCTGTCAGGAGATTTTCCGCCCGGCTTTGAGCGTCTGGAAAACGCTACCCGCGAAACCCTGGAAGAATTCAAAGCCTATGCCGGTAGCCGCCTGACCTACCAGTTTGTTGACCCCTCCGTGGCTATCTCCGAAGAAAATCGGCAGCAGCAGTACCAACGCCTTATCGACGCGGGTCTTATACCCACCAACCTCTTTGCCAACGAGCAGGGCAAACGTACCGAAAACCTCATTTTTCCGGGCGCTATCGTCACCGTGGATACCCTGGCGGTGCCGGTACAGCTACTCAAAGGCAACAAGAGTAGCTCGTCCGAAGAGCAGCTCAACCAATCGTACGAGGGCGTGGAGTTTGAGCTGGCCTCCGCCATCCGGCTATTGCTTCCTACTCCCCGAAAGCGGGTGGGGCTGCTGGTAAGCCACACCACGGCCCCGCCAGCCCAGTTTT
>CATMVR010000153.1 GCA_950075905.1 uncultured Persicitalea sp.
TTTCGCCGATCCCCTTCAGCCGGAAGAGATCGCCGCACCTGACTTGGGAGCGCCGTCCGAGCCGCCGGTTGGGCCGGATGTTCTGGTTGGTGTTGCTGTTTTTTACCGCCAGGTAGATCTGCGGCTGCTGCAGCTGACTGTGTAAGCCATACGAGAAACTCACCGATTGCGTAGTGCTGGCTTGAAAACGAATGGCCGCCCGGGGTTCCAGGGAGTGTGTATTGTTGTAGGTATACGTCAGCTGGTGCAGGCCAAACTCGGTGGAAAGGCGGGGGAGGGGAGTCCATTGCCAGCTGGCGTACGGCTGAAAGACCAGCCCTTCCATGCGGCCACGGGCCACCGTCCGGCCCAGTGAAAGTACCTCATCGGCCTGGTAGGTCAGAAAAACCCCGGTTTTTAGCTGGTGCTTTTCGTTGAACCGGTGGGTCAGCGAGGAGGTATACGACAGCCGGGTTTTGGCAACGGAGTCACGTTCTACCAGGAAGCTGTTGTCAGTATTGGCCCGCGAGAGTATGTGCCCATCGCGGGAGTTGCTGAGCGCCGAGGCCACCACTACGCTTTTCAGGCCGGTTTTCTTGCCCAAAGCCAGGGTGTGGGTGAGTCCGAGTGCGCCCATTTTATTGGTATAGTCAATATCGAAACCATCTTTCTGAAAAACCCACTCCTGGGTGTCGCGGCTGGCCTTGAAAGTATTGCTGCTCATTCCTCCCAGCCCGAAGACCGAAAATTCGCCGGCTTTTTGGGTGGGCAGCGTAATATGAAACGACAGGTCCTGAAAACGGATATCCTCCCCGCCAAACGTAACGCCCATGGCCCCCAGTAAGCCCGTGAATGAGTAGCGATAGTTGACGAGGTAGCTGGCTTTTGACTTTTTGGAAAATGGCCCCTCGGCCGCCAAATCTACGCCGATCAAACCGAGCTGGGCGGTGTACTCGCGTTTTTCGTTGTTGCCCTCTCGGAGTTTCATATCCAGTACTCCCGAAAGCACATTGCCGTACTCGGCCGGAAAAGCCCCGGTCAAAAAGTAAGAGTCGCCCAGTAGCTGCGTGCTCAGGATGTTTACGCCCCCGCCGGTTTGGGAGGCGCGGTCGCTGAAAGTACCCGCATTGGAAAGGTGGTTGGGGTTCACGATTTCTACCCCTTCCAGGCGCCACTGCATGCCGTTGGGAGTGTTGCCCCGAATCACCAGGCCGTTGGCCTGGTCGTTGGCGGTAGCCACGCCCGGAAACGAGGTCGTGACCCGGGCCGGGTCGAGGTAGGTAGCGGCATAGCGCAGCGTTTGCTCCTGGGTGATGGTCTGTATACTGTAAAATGCCAGGGGCCGGGTGCTGCGAATGGTGGCTTCGGCAAGTTGCTGACTGGTAGCATTGAGATCGATTTCGAGCACCCGCTCTTTGCCTGACTCCAGGAGCAGCTCAGGTACAATGAAGGTTTCATAGCCCAGGTACGATATGGTCAGGGTATAGCGGCCAATGGGCAGGTTTTCGAGCCGGAAGGTACCGTCGGTGGCGGTAGTGGTACCTCGGTCGGTATTTGTCAGTTGAACGCTGGCGCCGCTGAGGGGCTGGTGGGTGTCAGCATCGCGCACGGTACCGCGCAGGGTGGAGGTAAGATTTTGGGCGCAGGCGAGGCCCGTCGAAAAAAAAACGGCCAGTAAAATTCGAAGCATTGAAAGGAAAGAAAAAGAGGTAAAACAATTGCCGGAACACACTAGTCGCAAAACTTATTGCACGTAAATGTGTTCTCAATTAAAGGCAATAGAATGGGAAAACATACATTTGAGGCGAAAATATTCCAAAATCTTTCCGGGTTTTTTGAAGAGTACGATTTTGCCCTTTTGCCTGACCTCCGGCAGTTCCGGCGGGATACCTCGCTGGGATTTGACAATATCATTATTTCGGTGAGCCCCTACCACGATGAGCTATGGGTAGATGTACACTTTGGCATCAGGCACGAGGGCATTGAGCACACGGCCCAGCAATTTTTGACAAATCGCCTGGATTTCCGGGCTGACGCCAACACCTTGCTGACAACCATCGGGAGGTTTCGGCAGCGAAGCTACTTTCGTTACAAAATAAGAACGGAAGAGGATCTGAATGAGGCCTGCCGGGACATTGCCACCTTTTTTACCCGAAAAGGACTGGCGTTTTTTGACAAAACCCGAAACATCTCGGACCTTGACTCGATTCTGAATGAGCTACCGCATCAACGCTGTCCGTATATCAGTAATCAGGTGCACCGCTGTTTTAAAGGCCTGGTAACGGCCCGACTGGCCGAAAATCCGGACATAGATGGGCTTTTTGAAATTTACCGGCAGCAGCTCGGGCAGTACCATACCGACGCCCCCACGCTTGCTTCCTTTGATCGTCTGGGCGTATACCTCAAATACTACTCTTCTAATTGATTATCGGTTGTCCCAGGTGCTCAGACCAGCGGCAAACAGCAGGGTGGCCATGGCCTTTTCGTACTTCATTCGCAGGGCTTCCAGCTTCACTTCCAGCTCGTTGAGCTTTGACTCGCGTGAGTTTACCAGAAAAAGCGAGCTTTCTCCCAGCGCAAATTTCCTGAGTTCGGCCTGCAACAAAGTCTGCTGGTTTTCGACGGTCCGGGTCTGGGTACGAATCTGCGCTTCCAGAATCTTTACATCGTTGAAGGCGGCGTTGATTTCGGTGGTGATTTCGCGCTGTACCTGCTGCTGTTCGAGGGTGTTCTGCAATTGCTTGATCCGGATTTGCTGCAGCTTTCCTCTTTCCTTGCGGAGAAAAAGGGGAAAGTACAAATCAACCATAAACTTGTAGTTGTCGTTCAGGTAAGGCAGGCCGGTTTTGGTTTCGCTGCCATTGAGGTTTAGCCCCTTGTACAAGGTCGATGCGCTTATATTGATTGTAGGTTTGAGCATTTCCCGGCCGAGCCGTTCGTCTATCTGCAACTGCTGGTATTTAAACTGATATTTTTGCAGTTCGGGATGCCTCTGCCGGGCCATCTGCAGTAGGTAATCCAGCTCACTTTCCACTATCACCCGGCCCACGGCCGGTTGAGGAACCGCAAAGTCCGGTAGCTCGCGGGAAATCATGTCGCTCCCCCACAGGTGGTTGGATACCACCAGGCGGGCATTTTGCAGTTCGAGATTGGCCTGGTCGAGCTGTACCTGCCGGTCTTGCAGGGTTACCAGAGCCTCCACGGTATCAATGGCGGCCGATTCGCCAAGCCGGGCCCTCTGCGTGATTCCATTGTAGCGTATTTGGGCCAGCTCGTAAAACTCCCGTGCCAATATGTACTGCTGATAGGTAAAGTACCAGTTCCAGTAGTCCTTGGTAGCGGTCAGGATTATTTTGTTGATCAGTTTTACCCGTTCAGTGTCGGCTATATCCTGGAAAATCCGGGCCTGCCGCAGGGTGGCCCGCCGGTAGTCAATCAGCAGGCCTTGCCCTATCGGTACGTTGAATCCGATGTAGGAAATGCCCTCCGGGCCCGTGCGGATATCATCGCTGAGCGTCACTCCCACATTTCGGTCGTAGCCTATCTTGAGGTCGGCTCCGGCCAGCCAGATAGGTACTTTCAGGTACACATCTCCCCGGTTGAAGTACTCACGACTTTTGTACACTTTGCGGTCAAAGGAGCCTTCAAGTTTGGGGTCAAAGCCCCCACGGGCTATGAGGAGATCCTGCTGGGCCGACTCGGTGATCAGAATACTTTGCTTTACGATCGGGTGGTAATTGATGACCTGTTCGTAAAAATCCTGGTACGAAAAAAGCAAAGTATCCTGCCCGATGCTCCATGTGTGCACACAAAAGAAGAGTATAAACAAAAATATTTTTTGCATAGGCGAGGCTCAAATAAGCAGAGGCTACCTACCAGCTTACTTTTTCGGTTGGGTGGTTGTAGAGTGCGGCGTGATCTGTTTCGTCTCGCTTTGGTTCAGGTTGGGCGGGAAACCGTTGAGTTGCCGCCAGATTTCGTACCATACCGGTACGTCAGACAGCATCACCCAACCGTACACCCCCGACCCCTGCCGGATGGCCTGCGGCCAGGGCTCATCGGCTTTTGGCACGACGAGCAGCCTGAACTTGCCATTGGGGCTATTGACGCGGTCAACCACGGCAACTTTGCCGCCAAAGGTACCTACCGATACACCGGGCCAACCGGCAAACTGCAGAGCCGGCCAGCCATCAAACTCAAGACGTACCTCCCTGCCGGGTGACACCAGGGCTACATCCATCGGGTTTACGTACAGCTCCACGGCAATCTGCTGTTCTTCGGGTTGCAGGGTAGCGATGATTTCACCCTCTTTGAGGGTTTCCCCGATACCGGCCTTCATGGCTTTTACCACGTAGCCAGACTGGGGTGCCCGCACGATGTAGTTGTTGCGGCGTATTTCTACGTTGGCGTACTTGTTTCTTAGTTTCGACAGCTCAGACTCCCCCTCGGCCAGGCTCGACAGCGCCGAGCTGCGGTCTGAACTGGCCTTGGCGATCTTATCCTGATACTCGGCCCGCAGGGAGTTTAGCTCAATGCGGGCATTGGTAAGCTCCTGCCGGGCAATATCCAGCTTGTTTTGCTGGGAAATCAGCTTGGCGTACTCTTCCTGCAATTTCAATCGCCGTGATTCAAGGTCGGTCAGTGAAAACAAACCGTCTTTGTAGCCTTCTTCGTAGCGACCCAGCCGGTTTTTAGTAATCTCGTAATTTCTTTCCAGGGCTATGAGATCGATACTATCGCTGACTACCTTCATGCGGCTCTGAATGACCTTGTTCCGGGCTTTCTGCAAGCTATATTGCAGCCCTTCCTGCAGGGCTTCCAGCTGGTTGCCCAGCGCATCGATTTTCGACTCGTACCCTTCGATCCCTTCCCGCTTGGCCTGCACCTGCTCACTAAGACGGGGAAGGATTTCCGGGTCGAGGTAATCGTCTTTCATTTCTGAAAGTATGAGAAGCGTGTCTCCCTTTTCGACGAATTCACCTTCCTGCACGTACCATTCTTCAATCCGGCCACCAATAATATTCTGGATGGTCTGCGGGCGGTTACCGGGCAATAGGGCCGTTACCTCGCCCGTCCCGGAGATATTTTGCTGCCACGGCAAAAAAAGGATCAGGATAAAAATGGCGATTATGATCTGAATCCAGCGGGCAAATACCCGTCCGGTTCGGGGGTTCGATAAAGTACTGAGGGCATGCAGACGGTACTTTTCGATTACTTCGTCGTTGACCCGTTTACGCGATATATTGAGCATTTTGTTTTTTAAACTGAAATATGGGACTGTTCAAGCTAGTAAGAAAGATCAGGAATTCTCTACTTCCATCTGGGCATTGAAGAGAGGCATGTCCTTGATTTCCTGGTAGGGGCCACTCGCTACTACTTTTCCCTCATTCAGGGCCAGCACCCGATCGCAGGCTTCCATGATGAGTGGATCGTTGGAAAGCATGATGAGCGACCAAGGGTTCTTCTTGTCGGTCAATAGCTCCACGATTCTTATTTTTTCTTTTTGATGAAGGTTTTGCAGGGTATCATCAATCATAAGAATGCGGGGGCGAGTTATCAGGCAGCGGGCCAGGGTTACTTTGGTGATAAAGCTTTCCGAGTAGCGGCGCCCGCCCGGAAGCATTTGACTGCTGAGGCCATCCGGGAGTTTGCTGATTTCGCTGTTCAGATGAAGGGCCGATAGCACCCATTCCAGATCAGCCAGGCTCACTTCCTCTCTACCCATGGTAATGTTCTGTAAGATGGACCCCTCAAAAATATCGTCCACGGTAGAGTTTTGCTCCATATATGAGCGGAGGCTTACCACATTGAGATCTTTCATGGATATTCCGTTGAACTGTATCCCCCCTTTGTATTCTGTCAGCATACCCGAAAGTACCCGGAGCAGAGTATTTTTTCCAGAGCCATTAGAACCCGTTACACAGAGTGACTCGTGGGGATTCAGCGTAAAAGATACCCCATCGAGGGCGTACTTGTCTTTATCGGGATATCGATATTGCAGATCTGATACTTGCAGATGCAGTCCCCGGCTGTTTTCGCCGGGCGAAAAACGAAAGCCCTGCTCCCTTTCGAGGGGCATGTCGGTCACGTAGCCAAGTTTTTCGACTGCAGTCAGGGCGTCGAAAATGGTATCGATGCTTTGAATCAGCTTTTCTACCGAACTGGTAAGGAGTACGATGATGATTTCAGTAGCCACAAATTGCCCAAGCGATATCTGCCGATCTACCACCAAAAAGGTACCCAATATCAAAAGACCACCAATGACCAGGGTTTTAAAACCTACCGCATTCCAGAAGAAAATTTTAAGGATGCTGAAATGCTTTTTTCGGTAAACCAGATAGTTGTTGACCAATCCGTCCATTTTTTCCATAGGAAGGTTGGCCGAGCCGGCTAATTTGAATGTATAGAGTGAACGGGCAATATCTTCCAGCCATTGGGCTACCTTGTACTTGTACTTGGACTCAACAAGGCTGGTGTTCAATCCTTTGGGCCCATTGAAATAGATGACCAATGAAATGATAAAGAGCGTCAGGAAACCAAAGGCGATAAAAAACGGGTGATAAAAAGACAGCAGCATGATGCCCAGAATAATCTGCAGCAATGCGCCCGTAATATCGATCAGGATTTTTGGTAGTGCTTTTTGAACAGTTAGAATATCAAAAAAGCGGTTCATCAACTCGGGTGGATAGTACCCCAGCAAAGATTCGGTTTTTACCCGGGGAATCCGATACGTAAACTCGAAGGCCGCTTTTGCGAAGATGCGCTGCTGGAGCGTCTCCACAAGGGTGAACTGAATGATCTGCATAATGCCGGAAATCAGCACCCCCCCGATGACCACAAAAAGTAACAGGTATACCGAACTAAACACCATGCCCCCGGAAATGAGGTTGATAATAGCCTGAATTCCCAGCGGTAGTGACAACGTGATCAAGCCGATCACGATAGCGTACAGGTATATGTAGCCAATGTCTTTTTTCTCGTTGCCCAGCAGCCGGAAAAACCGCTGAACCGGCGTAAGCGGTTTGTCGTCTTCCTTTTGCTCACGGCTTACCAATGACTGCATCGGAAAAGCTGTCAGATACACCGCTTTGCCATTTCTGGATTGGTCGGAGGTACCCTCCCACAAAAAGGGTTTCTTCACCCCATTCGTAATCTTTTCGTCATGGATCCACGTATCAAATACATGATTCAGCTCTTCGCCTTTCAAGTTTTTTCCACGCAGTATCGGTACGATATCCACTTTCCCTTTTTCAAAATACAAGATCGGAAAATTCGCCTCGTTCACCAGTTGGTTTAATTCACTAGCCTCAATGTAGCTGCTGATCAAGGTTAGGTCGTACTCTTTGGCTTTTGTAACAAGGTCATTGATGAAGAGGGGGAAGTCTTTCTCGGTATAGTGAATGTGATTAATAGCGTCGAACGTTTCGAGATGGGAGTCTTCATTCGTTCCCAGGGTCGAAGACAAGGTTTGGCAAATGGATTGTATAAGTTGCGTGTTCATAAATTTTAGAGAGTACATTTTCCCTCCGTTTGGCTTATGGGAGGAGTATTCAAACGTTTATAACGTATAAACTATGATAGAAGTTGATCTTTTGAATCATAAAATATATTTATGATTAATATGGTGCATTTTAATTTTGAAACACCCGTTTTGTCACAGGTTTTTATACATTGATACGCTCTGCCTGTGCACATCTCAACATAAAGAATACCTGTAAAGTTAAAAAAGGTTTATGGATTGTTGATTTGATTTGTCTTATAGTCTTATAGCCTGGGTCATGGAAAGGAGGTATGCCGAAACGGGAGCTATCTAAATTAATCTTACTTTTGCCCCCAAATTGAAGGGAATAAATCATGATTATCGAAGAAATAGAGTCTTTTTTTAAAGAATTGCAGGATGGCATCTGCCTGGCGCTGGAAGCTGAGGATGGCGTTGGTCGTTTTCAGGAAGATATATGGGAGCACCATTCCGGAGGGGGGGGGCGATCGAGAGTGATGCAGCAGGGGAGTGTCATTGAAAAAGGAGGGGTCAATTTTTCCAGTGTACGCGGCGAAGTACACCCCCGGCTCCGGCAGCAGATGAATCTGCACGAGGGAGATAATTACAACTTTCGGGCAACGGGGGTTTCGATCGTGATTCACCCGCATTCGCCCAGGGTACCTATTATACACATGAATGTGCGGTACTTTGAACTCTCAAACGGCACCTGCTGGTTTGGCGGAGGTATTGATCTGACGCCCCACTACGTCGTGGAGGAAGACGCCCGGATGTTTCACGCCCACCTGAAGTCGGTTTGTGATGACCACCACCCGGAGTTTTACCCAACGTTCAAAAACTGGGCCGACGACTACTTTTACATTCAGCACCGGGACGAAACCCGGGGCATAGGGGGCATTTTCTTCGATTACCTCCGGCCCGACAGCGAGGGCCACGGGCAGCGACTATCCAAAGAGGCTTTGTTTGCTTTTGTGAAAGAAGTGGGGAAGTCGTTTGCGCCGTTGTACACACACCTGATGCGCACCCACCGGGATGAGGCCTATACCGAAGCCGAAAAAAGGTGGCAGTATCTGCGCCGGGGCCGCTACGTAGAGTTCAACCTCGTGTGGGACCGGGGTACCAAGTTTGGCCTGGAAACCAACGGCCGCACCGAATCTATTCTGATGAGCCTGCCGCCTCAGGCGCAATGGGCGTACGACTACCGCCCCGATGCCGGTACCCCCGAAGATCAAACACTGTTTTATCTAAAAAAAGGGATAGACTGGGTAGCTTAGCCGGTGATCCAGTGGGTGTTGAGCAGCGACAGGTCCCAGCCGTTGCCGTTTTGGGAGTATAGCTGCCCGTCCCGTATTTCGAGCGGCGAGGGAATATTGTTGTGGTAAAGCTGCCCCGTACCCAGTCCCTGCGGCAGGGTAACGGCATATTGGGCCGTAAACTGCGCAATGGAGGCCAGCCCCAGGTTAGATTCCAGGGCGGAGGTCATCCACCAG
>CATMVR010000154.1 GCA_950075905.1 uncultured Persicitalea sp.
AGCGGAGCAGATGCCCGTATCCCAGCTTGTGTTCCACTACCTGCATGGCCGAGTAGGTTGCCAGGCTCTCTACAAGCAGTCCTGCTCCTTCCACCGCCGCAGGAGCGAGCTGAAAACCCCACCACTGGTGCGCTACCTCGTGAGCCATTATGTGGTAAGGAAGATCAAGGCCCCCCGGCGTCGGATTCATTAAAGAATACCCTTCGGGATAATCAATCGTCATAGCTTCGGCGTGCATTCCCCGGCCGGGACCGGGCCGTTCCAGAACACGGAAATGATTGTATGGGTAGGGGCCGAACTCCCGCGAGTAATACTGCATCGAAGCCAGTGCGCTTTTGAGCATACGGTCAATGTTTCCGCCGTGCTCGGGGTGGTAGTAAATCTGAATAGTGACAGGTTTTGCAGTATCTTCCAAAGGAACCCACCGGGCTTTACGCATTGCATACCGGGCTGAGAAGAGGGCATACTCATGGGTGATGGGGACGTTAGTAACATAGTGGAAGTACCGGCGCTCCTGTCCTGAGCCTGACAAAGGTGCCTGCCCTGAGCTTGTCGAAGGGCCTTCGGTCCAGGTACGACGCAGGGCACCGGGCGCTACGGCAATCTGATCCTTTGAAGTACCTACTACGGCTTCAAAATCCATTGGCTGCGCGTGGCGTGCCTCATAGCGCGCCACCACATCGTAAAGGTTAGGTCTGATCAGACGCGGAGCCAGCCCGTATTTTTCACGATCCTGTGCTTCACGCAGTCTCCGATTCTCGTTATAGCCAACAACAGGCATCCAATCGCTTTCAATATGCGTACCGTTAGCCACCACGGAGGCATCCACCCCTTCGTTGCTGAAGCCGTTTGGTTTGATTTGTATTTTAAAACTCATTTGCACGGAGTCGCCCGGCGCGAGTTGTTTTTTTAGGGTATAAATCCGGTACCCATAGTGTTCATCGAGCACAACGGGAGTAGCCGCGCGGTCAAAGGAGATTCCTGAAAGCCTCAGGTGAGGAAGTATAGACAAATGAATGAAGCCGATCGCCGCTTTACTTCTATTTACGAGCTGATAGGTACCCTCTATGTCAGCGGCCTGGTCAGCGGGATAGATCTCTACATGCAGTTTGGTGCGCGCCAGGGCTGGTTGTGGGGTGTTTTCGTACTGCCCGTACCGGCGCTCATATTCGGCGCGCAGCTCCATCCGATCCTCACGGGTGGTGTAGGTATTTGCCAGGTTGGTACTATAAAAAATGAAACTACCCGATACAAGCACGAGCGCCAGGGATAGGGCCAGGGGGTTTTTGTACTCTGGTAACCGATGCTGTGCCCCGTGAAGCCGGGAAGTGAGTCCGCCTTCTTTGCTTCGCACCCAAAACAACGTAGCCAGTACCCCCAACAAAAATGCCCACGACGCCCAGTAGAATTTGAACCACAGCCACGGAGTGATAAATGGCCCAAAACCGGACATATCACTATAAGCCCAGCCCGGATCAGACGCATAGACCAGCATGTTGTGCTCTACTCCGATCATGGATGAGAAAAGCAGGTACCCATACGCACCGAACGCCGCTATAAGACCGAGGTATTTTTGATTCACCACGACATGTATAACGAAAACCAGCAGGGCGAAGAGCAAATAGTTTGTCAGCTGAATGCCAAAGAGTGCTTTCAGGTAAACACCAATCTCGAAATGGTAATACCCCATGACGAGCTGATTGGTGATTCCGGCCAGCATCAGGAAGCCCACCCAAATCGTGATGATGAGCGCGAGTCCCATAAATTTGCCCAGGAACATGACCCATTCAGGCACGGGCGTTGTGTCAGAAAGCTCATGCAAACCGGCTTCGCGTTCACGCCAGATTAGCTCACCAGCGTAGAAAATAGTGAGCAGGGGAACAATGATCCACTGGGTCTGGTAGCTGCTCAGGGGTGGTGCCAACATTCTTAAAACTTCCTGGGTTCGGGCCAGCAGCGGAACGCCCAGGTATTCCATGTATTCGGTCGCAAACAACCCAGTGCCAATGGCCAGAATCGCTACGAGCGTGAGCCCACCGCGGCTTTTGGGTATTGACCAAAACGACGTACCCGCAATGGCGAGTACCTGGCGCACATAGGTTGCGAATGTAAAGTTACGCGCCAGGTTCGGCAGGTTAATCCTGTCAATAGGCTGGTTCAGGGTATGTGGCGTCTCTAATGAAACCTGCGCGGCGGAGCGCACGGATGCGGGTCGGCGTCTGAGAAGGTCAAATAAACCCCCGTTGGATGTGATGTGGGCCAACCGGAACCGGAAGTACGTAAACGCAAGCGCGCCCGCAGCTATGCCCAACCACATGATGCGGTTCCAGAGCCAGGTACCTTCCAGCAGGATCAGCCGCGTATTGGAGTCAATGGGCGTCCAGCCTTCCATCTCCGCAACGATGCTGGTACCCAGCAGGTCCATCAGGCTGCCGAGTACCTTCCATTCAAGCGCAAACCGTACCGTCGTGCCGCCAAATTGGGAGAAAATAATGATGAAAATGCTGGCAATATAGCTGGCAATGGCCCGACCGCTCAGGGTTGCAAACGTAAACTGAATGGCTGTTGTAACGAGTACCGTCGGCAAGGCAATAAAAGCGAAGTTGGTCAGATAGGAGGCGAGCCGGAACGGACCCAGAAACTGAGTCCTGGCGCCGGGGCCATAGTACGACAGGAGCATACCGACGTAAAGTACCAGCATGACCAGAACATTCAGAGCTAAGACCGCCAGAAAGCGCGCGCTCAGGTAACTGAATTTGCTCACGGGAGTGGTGAAGGTAAGCGGATGCATCCGCGTATGCACATCGCGGGTTGCCGCATCGCCCGCCACAACGCCACCGATCACCAGCCATATTGCGCTGCCAAAGACCGTAAAGAAAGCTATTGTTCCGGGCGCATTCAGGTAGGTTCCGCTGGTGAGTGTAACGAGCCTCAGGACCCCAAAACCGAATAGCAGGAACACCAGGAACAACAGCCAGGTGGAAACGTGACGCAACTGGTACTTAAACTCAAACCGTACTATTGTTCCAAACTTCATAGCTGTATCTCCTCTATGTTGTCTCCTTCTTCCCAATCGAGCAGGTTGTACGGATCAATGCCGCCGCGCGCCGGCTTCTGTGGTACCGTGACGGTGATAGTCTGTGGGCCGGAACGGATGAAATGTTTTCGCACGTACAGGGGCTTGCCCAGAAATTCGCCGTACTTCGCGGCGGCAAAAATCCCAATTTCTACCCACTGTTTCACGGGTACCTGGGTTTCCACGCCAGCGCTGTCTATGACGGTTTTTTGCGCTTCCACCTCCAACGTTACCTGCCAGGTACCTGCCGCCGTTTGTCGGGCGGTTGCTTGTTTTGTGTCGAACATCCAGGTGGTATTCTTTTCGAACAAATCGCTGAGCAGGGGTTTAAGGGAGTCAGGTGTGACGGCCTGCAGCTCACGGTATAGGTCCATGGTGGTTGCCAGTGACGACACCTTTTTCTGGATAAGGGTACGCAGCGCCCCATTCACCCAGTCCTCTCCCACGTACTCACTGAGCGCGTGCATGGCGTAGGGTCCCTTGCGGTAGTTAGCCCAGGGGTCTATGGCCCGGAGCAGCGGCTGGCCAGTGCGGAGAGGTGGCCAGGGGTTTGGCTCCCGCATATAGCTCATGAACCGCCTCAGCGCCTCCCGGCCTTTTACATGCTGCACTAGCTGCATGGCTGAATACCAGGCAAGGCTTTCGGAAATAACGCCTCCTCCTTCGGCAAAGGCCGCTTTGAGCTGCACGCCCCACCATTGGTGTCCCATTTCGTGGGCTGTAATCTCGAAGATGGCGTCAAAACCTCCCCCCTGCGGATTCAGCAGGAAGAATCCCTCCCCACCGGTGATCACACCGCTTCCGTCGACGCCCATGCCGAAAAAGTTGCCGGGTTGTTCAACAATATGAAGAAACGGATACGGGTAAGGGCCAAACTGCGCCGAGTAGTAGTCCAGCGAGGCCCGTAGGCTGCTGAGCAGTCGCTCGCGGTGCTCCGTATGTTCTGGATGAACAAAAACCTGAATGTCTACCCCCCGTCCTGAGCCCGCCGAAGGTACCCAGCGTTCGCGATGTACGGCGTAGTCGGCGGAGAAGAAACCGTACGAGCCACTGGTCGGGACGTCGCTGGTATACTGGTAATAGCGGCGTCCTGCTTTGGTCCAGGACCGGCGCAACCTGCCGGGAGCAACGGCTACCTGATCGGAGGCAGTACCCATGATCGCTGTAAAGGTAGCCGGCGGGTTTGCCGTCACATCTGGATCAATGTCCCCCGGTGCGGGAAGGGTGACCTGTCTTGGCAGGCTGTGCTTTCGCCGGTCTTCTGCACTCATCAACTCGCGACCCGGCTGGTACCCGATGACCGGAAGCGCGGAGCCCGTCAGGTAGGTACCATTTTCGAGGATCGCCTGGCCGACTCCGTTGCTACGCAGACCACTGTTGCGGAAGCCATGCGGCTCAAACCGTACATCAAAGTTGAGAATGAGCGAGTCGCCGGGCAGAAGGGGCTCGTCCAGCGCGTAGATGTGGTGGCCCAACCTGTCGTCGGCTACCACCCGCCTGGCCGGGCGGTCAAAGGTTACGCGCGTTTCCACGAAGAAAGCCGGCTCCAGATGCACTGAGTCGATGGGTACGTTTTGGCGGTTGATGAGGCGGAAGCTGCCGCGCATCGTGGCTGCTCTCCGCTCGGGGTAGATCTCGACCTGCAGATCGGTATGGGTGCGGACGGGCTGAGGCTTTCCCTCATACTGGCCGTATTGCCGCTCGTAATCGGCGCGGCGTTGCACCAGCTCGTCGTCGGTGATGTACTCGTTGAGCACATTGGTATTGTAAAAAATAAAGCCGCCCAGGGAGAGAAGCAGAACCAGACCTACCGCCGTAGTAACCAGCGTGGTGCGGGTAAAGCGAAGCCGGACCATGTGCAGTCGCGTTGCTGCACCAGATTCCCTTCCACGTACCCACAGCAGCCGCGCCACTACCGCCAATATCAGCGCCCACGCTGCCCAGTACAGCTTGAACCACAACCACGGACCCAGGGAGGCTCCGAAGCCGCGGATATCCGTGTACGACCAGGCCGGCCCCGCTGAGTAGACAAGAAGGTGGTGATGGATGCCCAGGTACCCGGCGAAGATCATCAGGAAATAAGCGATGAGGGCGGCCAGCTGCCCCAGATATTTGTGATCCACGACGATTTGTATCGCAAAGGCGAGCATGGCAAAGAGCAGATATTCGGGGAGCTGAAAGCCGAACAGAAGCAGCAGGTACTGTTCAATCTCAAAGTGGTAGTAGCCTTTAAGTGCCTGCGTAAGAACTCCTGCCAAAGTCAGTATGGCTATGAATGTAGAGAGTACCAAACCGAGGCCCAGGTACTTACCGAAAAAGAGGGCCCACTCGGGCACTGGCGTCGCATCCACCTTTTCGTTCAGCCGCGCATCACGTTCCCGCCAAAGGAGCTCACCTGTGAAGAAAATTATGATCAGGGGTACCATTACCCAGTAGTTGACAGGATCCGTAATGGGGAATGTGAGGTGCCTCGAAAGAATTTCAATGGTGCGTGGCAGTAGCGGCACACCCCACTGCTGTAACTCGACCTGCATCATCAGAACGAGCAGAACGGGAAATGCGACGAGCAGGAACAGCCCGGGGAGGCTCGTGGCGATCATCCAGAAGGAGGAAGAAGCGATGGCCCCCATTTGTCGCAGGTGCGTCGCCGGGCCGAATGTCCTTGGCGTGTGCGGCATGGATACGGCAACTGGCCTGATTGCCAGGGTATCCGCGGCTGGCGTTGTGCCAGAAAATCGACCGAGCAGCCTGCTCAGTAAATCGCTGGTAGTACGATGGGCGAACTGGAAGCGCAGGTAGATTACCCCAATTACAGCGGTAGAAATGCCGATCCACAGCAGCCGATTGAACAGCATCGGTCCTTCGAGGGTGAACATGCGGATGTTCTTCTCCACAATAGTCCAGTTGGACATCATTTCGTTCATGATCGCAAAAACACCGATAGGGTCAGTCAGGAGGGCAATTTCGGGCTTGGCCAGCTTGGACAGCGCCAGGAAAAGGGTTACGGGGTAGGACAGGAAAAACAAACCGAAGCTGCCTACGTAGGCTGCCATGGGCCGGCCCGTCCATACTGCCGCCGAAAACTGAACGGAGGTAGCAATGAACACGTTGGTTAAGGCAATGAAGCCATACGCGGCCAGGTAGGCAGCTGGCCGGAAGGGGCCAACAATGTCGGGATTTGCCCCCGGACCGTAGACCGCCAGCAGGCTACCTATCTGCACACCGAGCAGGATCAGGGCATGCAGCACAAACGCCGTCAGGAATCGCCCGCCCAGGTACTCGGCTTTGCTGACGGGCGTCGTAAACAGGAGCGGATACATGCCCGAATGCACATCCCGGGCCGCTGCTTCGCCCGCGATCGATGGCGCCAGCAGTAGCCAGATCTGGCTACTGAATACGGTCACCGACGCAATGATGAAGGGCGAATTAAGAATAAAGTCCAGGGGCAATGTCACCGGGACAATAGCCACGCGCGTACTCAAAAGTGAGAATACAAGAAGTACTACCAGGGATAGCCAGGGCCAGGGACGGCGTACCTGGTAGGCGAATTCAAAACGAAAGATAGTCCAGAACTTCATGGTGCTACCTCCTTTTGCCTGCCGTTGCCATAGAAGCCCGCCATGGTGCTGAAATATACATCTTCCAAATCCGGCTCCACCAATTCAAAGTCATTGCCGGGGGGCTCCGGGCTGTAAATATGGACCATGGTGCGGCCGCTGAGGAGCTTGGTGGAAATTACCTGCTGCTCCTGTTCCAGGGCAGGCAGGGTATTCTTCCCAATCAGCTTGCGCCATATTCTGCCTTTGAGTTCGGCCACGGCCAGCAGCGGTTGCGCTTCCAGCAAAATCTCCCCCCGGTTGATGATGGCCATGTTGGTACACAGTTCGCTCACATCTTCAACGATGTGCGTGGACAGAATCACGACGCTATTCTCGCCCAATTCACTGAGAAGATTTAGAAAGCGCACCCGTTCGGCAGGGTCCAGACCGGCCGTTGGTTCGTCTACGATCAGCAGTTTTGGGTTGCCCAGTAGGGCTATCGCCACGCCAAGACGCTGTTTCATTCCTCCTGAGAAACCGCCGATCTTTTGCCGGCGTACCTCCCATAGGTTAGTCTGCCGAAGCAGCGCTTCTACTGCTTCCCGGCGCGACTTGCGTTCGGAGAAACCTTTCAGGATGGCGAAGTAATCGAGGAGTTCTTCCGCTCTTGCCTTAGGATATACCCCAAACTCCTGCGGCAGGTATCCCAGCGTTTCCCGTAGCTTATCCTTCTGGTTGAGTACGTCGATGGCCTGCCCGGAGTCGGACAAAGGCCCCAGGCGAATACTACCCTCATCGGGCTCCTGCAGCGTGGCCAGGATGCGCATTAGCGTGGACTTGCCCGCCCCATTCGGTCCCAACAGACCATACATACCATTGGGAATGGTGAGCGTCACATTTTTCAAGGCCTTGACTCCATTTGGATATACCTTAGAGACGTTTTTGATTTCAAGATTCATAATTTTTATTAAAAGTGCTTTGTATTTCAAAGTTTAAAAGCAAAAAAATATAAGCCAGCTACGCTCCCGCCTGGCGCTGCGATTTGATCAGTTCTTCCAGAGTGGTATGGTGGGCGTCAAAGGCGGTCATGCCCGCGGGGGTTATGAAATATTGGGTTTTCTTCCCACGAATGATTTCTATACACCAATGAATTCTTCTTTTTCCAGAGCTTTGAGATGAGTAGCCAGATTGCCATCTGTCACATCAAAAAATTCTTTCATCGCATTAAAATCGAGACGGTCGTTCACCGCCAGGGCCGACATAATGCCGAGCTTGATGCGGCGTTCAAAGGCTTTCTGTAAATCCTGAATCAGTAATTTCACCGTTCGTATTTTAGATGCATGTGTATACCGGCCAGCACTCAGAATAGCCACGAACCATCGGTCTGCTTCTTTCTGAGTACTGGCCGTAGGTGGGCTCAGCCTATCGGGCCATTATTGCACGCCGGTATCGTCTCCCTCCTTGGCATCCTCATTCGATATACTTTTTATGCGCCGCGGCTTATATTTGGGATCCAGCTTACCAAACTGGTAGTTGAAGCTGATTCGGACCTGACGCATGTAGAAGTTCCAGCTATTGGACTGCACCAGTAGAGGCGCGTTGTTTTCTCCGAAGGTTGTTATGGTACGCTGCCGATGGATGGTCTGGTTGAAAGGGTTGTTCACGCTCATGGTTAAGTTTCCCTTTTTATTCAGAATTTCTTTTCTGACGGCGAAGCTGCTCGTTACAACTGCAATGGTACGTGCCTGCAGTGTTACCTGCGCGGAGGTATAATCGCCGGACATCTGCACGCTCAACCCACGGTTGAAACTGTATGATGCATTCAGGCTACCGTTGTACATCAGCCCCGAGTTAGAAAGCTGCCTGTCGCGGCTGGTAACGGTGGCGTAGAACGCGTTGAGGTTGCCACTGATCCGACCCTTTTTGAGAAATTTGGCACTCCCTGAGAGGCTCAGTCCGTAATTGCTGTTTCTGCCCGCGTTGTCTACGCTGGTGGTTACCCTTCCTACTGAGTCAGGGTCTGCCCCCGCGTAGGGGGTGCTTAGCCACTGAATAGAATTGTTGGTCTGCAGCCAGAAAAAGGAGGTGGTTACCGACGCGCCTGACTTGAAATAGGTATTAAAACCAAGCTCGTACGAGTCTGTCAGTTCGGCTTCAAGGTTCGGGTTGCCGCGGGTCACATTTCTGGGATTGCTCACGTTCTCGTACGGATTGAGGTACGATAGCTGCGGCCGTTGGATACGCTTGGAGTAGTTGAACTTGAAGGTCTGGTTGGCTTTCAGGTTGCGGGAAATGGAGATGTTGGGAAACAGGTTGCCATAGGTCTGC